>JAYVUF010000304.1:0-2055 GCA_043788135.1 Actinomycetes bacterium | reverse complement strand
CGTCAGCGATATGTTGAGGTCTGGAAGTCAAAAAAGAACGACCTTGCCTATTATGGCGGTCTTGTGATCTGCGGATCTGTCTGGGACTGTTTACCCTGTGCGGCTAAAATCTCAGAAAAGCGTGGTAACGAAATAAAGCAAGCTGTCGATAGTTGGGAGGCTCTAGGCGGTTCAGTTCAAATGCTGACGCTAACATTTCCACACTACGAAAACCAGAAATGTAAACCGCTCCGGAACAAGTTCCAAGATGCTCGGAAGCTTATGAAACACCGCAAAACGTATAAGCGGCTTATGTCTCAAGCCGGCTTGATTGGCGATATTAACCGGACCGAAGTCACTTACGGGAAAAACGGTTGGCACGTTCACTGCCACACAATCTTATTCACCGATGGGAAAATTAAACTTTCACCTGGTGCAATCTTTGAGGCTTGGAGATCTGCTTGTGTAGATTCTGGTTTACCCTCCCCCAGCGGAGCGCATGGTGTAAAAATCAGTTCTCCGAAAGAGATTGCCAACTATATCGCAAAACAGGGCAAAGAAACGTCAAATTGGACGCTAGAGAAGGAAATGACAAAGGGACATATCAAGCGTGGGGGAATTGAGGGAATGACCCCCTTCGACCTCCTGAGGGCTTACAGGGACACAAAAGAAGAGAAGCACAAACGTCTCTTTGTCGAATATTCAAAAACCTTCAAAGGTACTCGTCAACTGGTCTGGTCAAAAGGTCTGAAAGCTCGTTTTTCAATCGAAGAAGTTACAGACGAAGAAGCTGCAGAATCAACCGATGAACTTGACGAGCTCTTGTCTATGATCGAGCCGAAACTCTGGGCTTTCATTCGCAAACATGACTACAGGGGCAAATTGCTTGAAGCGGCAAATCTTGGGAGAGATATTTTCGCGCAGGCTCTGAACGTTCTGAAATCATCAGCGGGATATGTCGAATATCCCTTTTAACCTGCCACTACGGGCTGACACCCTCCATTCACGCTGGCAACGTTGCGGGAAGTAAAGGCCAAACCTTTAGCCCCCTCCGTTGCTGGCGGTCGTCCCGCCCTCCACCCTCTGGCCGCATAACAAAAACGATGCCCCGCGCCCGATTCGTTGAACCGTTGAAAATCCCCCTTCGCGTCCTAAAAACCCGCCTTTGATTTTAAAGCTTGACATTTCTAACACGAGTGATACTGTTGCACGGCTGTAACACCAAAAAATCGGAGGTTCACAAATGGCAATTAGCGTAAAGAAAAAGCGGTATATGCTTACTCTCACCCCTGCAAACGTTGAACGATTCCAAGCATTATGTAAGCGGCTCGGATTGCCTTTATCAACCATGTCCGATGCTCTCAACGATCAGCTCGTAGAACTTTGTGAAATTTTCCAGATAGCTACAGACAAGGGCACAACCGGAATTGTCAACCTGTTGAAAGCGAAACAGCAGGACTTTGACTTACAACTAAAGGAGGTGGAAAAGAATGTCGTCAAAAAGCCAGAAAAAAAGGACGTTAAAGGAAAGAGCGTTAAAACTGCTCGTAGCTGAAAAAGAAAAGGGACTCAACACCTGCAAGTGTCTGTCCCTTAAAACTGAAAATCCCACTCACCCGACAAGGAAAGGAGGAAACTTACTTGGAAAAATATCAGACCTCATTGATGCAGTCAACAGGAAAGCATTTTTTGCCCGTTGGCATAACATCAAATTCTGCTAATAAACCGACTACAAAACCGGCCTTCCGTAGGTCGCCAGCTGGCGACAGCGGGAGGTCGGTTTTAGGCGGTTTTGGTCTCCTTGGTAAACAACACGAAATCAGTGCACCCCCCCCCGACCCGGAAAAGGCTCTAATTCGCCGTCTGGAGCGTTTTGAGCTTCAGTCAATAGCGGCTGAAATTCTCGAACCTCACAAGTTCCGTGATCGTTCAGGCAATCCACAATCCCCTCGTGTCTGTAAGTGTCTGCGGGTTCCTCGTCAGCGATATGTTGAGGTCTGGAAGTCAAAAAAGAACGACCTTGCCTATTATGGCGGTCTTGTGATCTGCGGATCTGTCTGGGACTGTTTACCCTGT
>JAYVUF010000303.1:0-2316 GCA_043788135.1 Actinomycetes bacterium | reverse complement strand
TGCTGAAAAATGGCGATGTGCGCAACAGGATATCGATTTCTCCAGACAGTCTCTTGCGGATATCGTTAAAAATGAACTCCAAACTGAAGTTCCCATGGGAGCGAGTTCGTCGTTGATAGTGTACTACTTTCATCCTACTTGAACTTTTAGGCGTGGATCATAAGTCGGGGGATCTGGTTTTCGCTAGCAATACTTTCGGCGGTCTATGCGGTATTCCCAACAAAAAATGTAAGTTGGTAAAGACTGCGATATTATTTCGGATCGCCGAACCTACCCGAGTTGTGATCGACGCCGAGATTTCCATTTAATCGTGAATCAGATAAAGTCGATTCTCTTTAATTTCGAATCGCGCTCTGATAGAACTCTGCGAATTTTGCCGCCACTTGTGGCCAGGAGAACGATCGACGCACAAAATCGGATGCTCGCATTCCCATGTTCTTTCTCGCCAGATCAGTAATCGAGCAGGCCTCGCGGATCGATCCGCAAATTGCATCAACATTCGGCTCAACCCACCAGCCAATCCCATTCACCTTAAGCGACTCCCATGGCGTCGCTGTTGTTGTAATCACAGGCAATCCGGCATACATAGCCTCCGCAATAGAGAGACCAAAGTTCTCTGAAAAGGAGGGCATAACAAATATGTCTGCATCAGCGTACATCTGCCATTTCTCTTTGTCATCAACCGCTCCTGTGAATGTTACGCGACTCTCAAGTAATGACTCTCGAACAACTTTTTCCACTTCTCTACGATGACCTACTTCGTCCGGCCCTGCAATCACTAGTTGCCATTCATTTCCAAGTTCCGATCGACCAAATGCCTGAACTAGATTGATCAAGCCTTTAACCGGATGAATTCTAGATAAAAACAAAATGCGTTTTGGAGACATCCTTAATCTAGCGGGTAACATGGCGGGTAGTTCAATTGCATTTGGAGCTACCAAGATTGGTTGGAAATAGCCCAATCGTCGAATATCCTTCTCTTCGTCCAAACTTGTCGCATGGAACGCGTCGGCTGTCTCAAGATCTCTTTGTTGATATAAACTCCAAGCAATTTTCTTTACAACAGAGCGTCGATTTAAAGACCATTTCGACAGCATTCCTCGTGGGGAAACAATACGATAAGTTCCAGTTCGTTTCGTAATCTTCGCGACAGCATGATTGCTTGCCAACCAAAGTCCGTGGTCATGAACCAAACAATCAGATTGACCAAAAATCAGATTCCGCAACTCATGGTAAAAGCTGCTTCCAAATACGCGGGACTCGCGAACTCGATGTACGCTAGTTTGGTTTTTTGGAAAATTACAAAGTACTTTCTTAGACTGCGGAACACCGACCACCAAATGTACTTCTAGTTCCCTTGCTGCAAGCGCGTCGCACAGCCCAGGAACGCTTCGCGATGTTCCGCCGTAACTTTGCCGGGCTCCAGCAATTGTCTGAACTATTCGCATACTTTTCTACTACTACTTACCAAAAATACTGTTCCGGAGCTATCTTCTTCGAAAGACGATTGACGTTGGGAGCAACATTGCGAAAATCATCCCCCACATGGGAACATTTGCATCAACCGAACTGTCAAAGTGGTGTAGGCACCCCGCGTAAAGAATCATCAATGCAACGCCGGATGCCGTATCAATGATAACGAAATCCGATAGCCTACGTGTTACCACAGCCAATAGGCTTCCATTTATTCCCATTCCAAGGAAAACCCACCACCACCCCCAATCCAGGAACAACCCACCTGCCATGCTCCCAGCATCAAAACATGTTTGCGTCGGGGACTGCATCATAACTGCGATAACTGCACCCGTTGAGTATAGCGGCTTCGAGGGCCAGAGTATCCGAGGCACCAACGAGGGAAAAGCATTGTAAAAAAAATCCCCCCTCGTCGTGCCAAAACGCTCAACATACTGATGCGTCCAAGCGGCTCCGGTTGTGCTACACAGCCTACTGGGCATTGACCATATTCCGTCCGATGGAAAACGGTGTACTTCGGCAAACTGAACGGTACCAGGAATTGCAGACCAAACACTAGCTTCTAAGCACTCATACATGCTTGCGCCATATGTATTAGATCGAGCGTCGTATGATGCTCGTCTCATTTGAGAAAATGGAAACAGAATCAACGAAAAAAGCAAAAGGCACATTGCAGTAAAGCAAACATAGCGAATTCGAAAAAATGCCCCCAGAGTCTTAGTGTTCTTAAATGTCCCAAAAAGATAGAGAAAGAGTGGAAACACAGCAAGTACTGATGCGAGTTTCATATAAGATTGGGCCCCAATCGACAGATCTAGCACCATGCCGCAACCACTTAAGAAA
>JAYVUF010000302.1:0-40191 GCA_043788135.1 Actinomycetes bacterium | reverse complement strand
TTTGCCATCCAAGATTTGATCCATACAAAGAAGCTGATTCACTAAAAGTTGGATTAATCTTATCAGAAAGTGCAATAGTCCGTTCAACACTAGCTGACTGCAAAGCCCTGGAAAGGGGGAACAGACCTTGCTTACACAAATAGAGAAGATCACCTCCGTACTTCGTAAAACATCTACGACCAAGAGGTTCCCCGATATAGAAGATACCAACTAAGCCCCAAGTTTCCGGACCTGAAGGGTCAGTCCCTTGATAGACGGCAATTTCCCCCTCTGAAGTCGCGAATACGGCAAAATCGTCTACACCGCCCCCACCATCAATGGTCCAAGTAGCCATACTCATGAGATACCCCCCACGAGTGAAAAGACCACTAAGGGGAAATTTAGTAGCAGCCCCACCAATTGAAGCTACAGGCAAATACCAAACATTAAGACTATTTTTTTCTACAAACCAAATTCGATTCTTGAATGAAGAAATGTTGATTATGGAGGTAGTGGCTAGGTTGGTAATAGCTGGGGTACTTAGGTTGTCAATGGTTGTCCAAGTAGTGCCATCAAAGAGTTTTAATTTATCCAACCCATTAACGCTTAAAAGAAAAGATCCAGCCGGAGTGGAGAAGTTTACAAATTGGCAATAACCATTGGTAAGAGTTGTAGCTGCTGCCCCAATAGCCCCTGCAACCGTAATATCATAAATCCCTGTGGAATCTGCCCCAAATAACTTCTTCAAAGACCCTGAAGCATAATCCATTAAGGTCTGAATTCGGGTCGAAAATCCTGTAGCCCAAGTCTGGCTTCCTCGGCGTAAATCCACACTAGTCGAAGATGGATAGAAATTGTCTAGAATTACCGCATCCGTTTGACTCATGTTAGCTATGGCATCGCGAGTATTCCAACCCCCTACAGGGGCAGCAGCGCTTCCAGAAGAGGATTCCGAACCAGCTTGGTTGACAGGGCGATAAGAAGGCTTTTTCACAATGGCCAACTCCCCGGAGACACGATAATGACCGGCATGATTCCATCCTGACAATCCCCATCCATTCTTAGGGTCTTTTTACCCCCGCTCCTGCCCGCCTCATTCAAACAAGAGGTCTCCCACAAATCCTTTTCCTGCGCATAAGGGAGACCTTTTTCGCACTTCCATTTCCACCTTAAACCTTGGGTCAAAAGTCTAGAATTAAGAATGAAAGAATCTGTGTCGAGGGTAAAAGCCGCCTTATAACCCCCGCCAATAGGGTCTTGAATTACGTTCTTACTAATATACTCAAAAGCACAAGTATGACCAGCAGCCGCAACAGGGTTAAAGAGAAGATTACCACCACGAATTCTAAACCGATACAAAGGTCCAATAGGGACAAACGCTTTAGCCTGCTGCCAAGCCTGGGGTCCAATAGGTCCATAGATTGGAATCTTCTGCGTACGATCATAAATCGTATCGTCAATGATGCGATCAAAACCGTTAGGCGCAATTGCGTATATAGAGCCTTGGTTTTCCAATACTGTGGTTGTAAAAGTGGTTTCATTGATTAGCTCCTCGAAGACAAAACGGTCAACGAGTTCTTCAAGGACTTCGTTAAGAAGGGCCATGATTTGCTGATTGGTAACGTCTGGAGAACTTGCTACTGCCGTAGGGACTCGGAGCCCCGTACGGGAGCAAAAATCTCGGGCGACTTGAAGGAGGGTAATAGCCATTAGCTGAAATCCACATCTCGTGATTCTGGATCAGACTGAGCAGAAGCACCCAATCCCCCTGTTTCAAGGTACGTTAGACGGCGTACAAGTTCGTCCAATTTGCCTTGAAGTTCTTCGTTGCGGGAAGCCAGTCTGTCATTGTCGGCTTTGAGGGCGCTGAATTGTTCAGCCACTTTGCCTACTGATTCGGAAGTCTTGAGATAGTCTTTGGCTCGTTTTTGCAGATCCCGAGCCCCTTGACCCATGCGAGCAAGGGTTTCTTCGTTGGCACTGGCAACGTCTTCCACAGAGCGAACATTGAAGTTGTTGAAATTCTTCAACTGAGCGGGACTGATGCCAGGCCAAGTTTTAAGTGGAGTGCCAGTCGGAGGAACTTCCTGCCCATCTTTCCATAGTTGGTAGTTTGCCTTGTAGCCGGCAACCCACCTTGGGTCAAATCTGTCTTGGCGGCTCTCACGCTCAATATGAGCCAACCATTCACTAACAACCCGTTCGATTCGATCCTTCGAACCCCTTGGCGTAATGATTGCAAAATCCACATCTTTGTAAACCTGCTTGCCAGATTCAATGGAGGCTTGCCGATCCTCTTCCGCTCTGGTTTCAAATACAACATAGGGGGGAAGGTCTTCTGCAATTCCGATAGTCATGGTGGGAGTCTCCGAAGGTTTATTAGAATGTAATATTAGTGCCGGTCCAAGGGACAACGGCAGGATAGTCAGCCAGGACGGTAGCGTAAGCTGGGCCAGTTCCTGGATTCATTGTACACACAACTTGGTCATTGGTGGAGGTAATACCGACAACTTGCGTAACTTCTCCAACCCCTACTGCTGCCTGTCTGTTAGCCAGGACTTTAGCCAGCGTTCCTACTGCGCCAAAAATGATCTTGAAATCCGCATAAGCAACCGTTTTGTATAGCATCAAAAGTTACTCATTTTGGTTAAAAAGAAGCCTCAAGAACTCTACAATCCTTGAGGCTTAAATCCCACAGCATGTGAAGGAAGGCATCCTTGCCAGGGTTTGATTACGGGGTTGGAGTACCGGCAGGGCAGTTGATTTGAGCCAGGATGTAGCCTGTGTAAGTTGCGGTAACACTTCCAGTAACAGCAGCAGCGTTTGCCACACTCACAGTGCAGGTACGACCATCAGGGCTGATGTTGGTGATAAGGGCAGAAGCTCCAACACCAGTTCCAGTCAAGACGCAACCAATGAACCAACCCTCGCCATTCGGGATGGTGATGTTGAAGTCACCAGCGTTACCTTTGCAGCCAGTTTTGACTACTGTGGTAGCAGAAGCCGCAACCGATACTGCGTTTGAGATGTTGAAGGTTGTAGCCGCAGTTTGAGCCCGCCCCGCAGTCACTTGACTGAAACTGAAAGGAGAGCCAGCAGCTACAGTAGTGGTAGTGGCCACAGGAACCAAACCACGAGTACAGAACCACCCAAATTGCCCAACAGTCATTGCCGACATAGCTACAGCGATAGGGCGAGGGGAGTTTGCCGCACCGGTCGGGTGGGCAGTCATTTGAAGTTCATAAGCACCGTTAGTGAGAACGCTCAACATATCGCACAATGAACCCATTGGAATTGTTGCAGTAGCTTTGGCGTAGATGAATTCTGCATAACCCCAAAAAGTATCAATGGCGCCTACACACAGACCGGTACGAGTTCGCTGAGTGGTATCCACTGCGTAGACGAAGTTGGGCTGGTAAGTGCCAATTATTGAATCAATTGCTGCATAGTTCATGATTGCCCCCTTAGGCTTTCATTACGCCTTGAAGCGAACGATTGGAGACAACCATGTTACCCATCCAGAGGATTGGAACTACGGCAGCGTCTTGGTTGTAAGGCTTCATTTCATCCATTACTTCGAGGTCTGCGTCAGTATGCGCGACGAGTTCGATGTAATCGGTGTTGAGGAAGTACATGTGTGCGTCTGGGATGCCCGAACCTCCGTCGAACACAACTTCAGCCTTTTTGTACATCAAGCTGACGAAACCTGCTTTGCCGCCCTGGGTGTCATTGTAACGTTTCAGGCTGGTCTGCGAAGCTTCGAAGAAGGTGTAGTAGTCGTTGGAAGCGACGATCAAGTCCGGTTGATCGTCCGCACGAGTCAGTTGTAAGTAAAGAGGAAGCATCAAGCTTTCAATCGTGGTAGCGCTTGGGGTAATTGCACCACCGCCTTGCAACGGAGCCGCAGCCGATTGCACAATGTTACGCCAGAACGGAAAGGCACTGGAATCAATCCCACCAACTGTTCCCAGACCTGTATCCGCTACAAGGGCCTGCAAGCCGTTAATCTGATTCGGCAGAGTACCGTCAGAATAAAGATCCGCCGAGAAGTTATTTTTGAAAGTCCGCATGGCATTCTTCATCCGGCTTTTTACCAGATTGATAATGCGAGAGTCACCGGAGTTTTTACGCAATTCTTCGCCGCTTGCCACGACGTTGATTGCGATTTGGCGCCATTGGAATTCAGCAGCACTGATTACATCCGAGGCGCTGATGTTCAGTACATCATAGCCGGAATAGCGCTGATAGGTTCCGTTGGCTTGGTAGTCGAGAGCCTGGACGATGCTCAAGCCGCCGTCTTCAGTCCGATGCTGACCTTTGTCCATCAAGCGACGGCAAAGCGCATTGTTCTTCGAAACGTTGTCTTTTACATCTTTGGCGTGTTTACGGAAGGTTGTAGAAACCAGTTCCGTAAAGATTGCATTTGGACTTGGCATTTTGCCGTACTCCTAGAGGGTTAGCGCGAATGAATGTTTGCAAGGGTTTCTCGCATCGTGTCATCCATGCTGCCTTGAGGAGTGGTCGCACTCGCTGGGCGGGCATTAGTCTTCAGGTTTGCGCTGGTAGCTTTCTTTGCAGCTTCCGCATGAGCCTTCGACTTAGCTAAGGTTTCCGCCGTCTGACGTTGTTGTTCCTTAACTCGGGTTACAGGGTTTGCCCAAAGTGCCTTTTCGTAAGCTTCTTCCAAAGTCATGGAAGGGTTTGCTTTGATGAAAATGGCCATTTCAGGTTCGAGGGTTTGGAAATGCTCGTTCTTTGGATTGGCTGCAAATGCGTCAATCCGGGCTTGAGCTTCGTTTCGAACTTGAACTTCACGTTGGGAAACGTCTTGTTGACGGGTAGATTCTAAGGTGTTAATGCGATCTTGTAAAGCTTTGACTTGAGGGTCTACGTAAGGTTGCGCAGGAGCGGTTTCAGCCAATTCGAGAAGGTCCAGGCCATACTCTTGGGCAATGGATGATAATAGCTGCATACGCTCGCCTTGAGTGCCAAAGCGCATGATTTTGCCATATTCCAGCAGTCCATTAATTTCCTCGTAGGGATTAACTCCAGCCCTTTGCAAGTGGTCCATATGAGGCGCAATGACTTGACGGAAATTCTCCCCAATTTGAGCCCCTTGTTTGTAGGTCTCGATCCCCTTGAACATGTCCTCTTCGCGCTTGGCAACTTCGTCCTTTACTACTTGAGGGAGGGTTTCCCAAGCGGCTAGGGCTTCCTTGCGCCAGGTTTTAGGGGCACCTGTTGGAGCAGAAGTTTCTTCCTCTTGAGTCTCGGCAAGAGGAGCTTCAGATTCCTCAGCCTTGACTTCTGGGACTTCTACTTCAACTTCAGTGCCAATATCCGTTTCATCCGGCCCTGGTACATTCAGACTTTCTTCCAGCTCGTTTGAACCAAAAAGATCGCCGCCAATGGAGTCGGAAACTGCTTCAAAATCAAATTCGCCTGGCATGTGGGTTATCCTCTGGAGATTTTAGTTTCGGTGTTGAGAAGTTCTTGTTCTAAGGCTTGTTTCATTGGTTCGGGTAGGTCGTGAACAAGCTGAGCTGCAGTTTCGCAAAGCTTGTCTTCGAAGTCTGCCTCGATTTGTGCGCGAGTCTGTTTGGCATCTTCAAGCTCGCCCTTTTCCAAGACATGTTTTCCATGAAGTTTGAGATTTTCTTCGTGAGCATGTTTGGACCGGATGGGTTTACCAGTTATAGGACAATCATAGTCTACATCAAGCTGGCGCATTGAAGATGCTTTCACGCTAGTATTAATGTAAGCCGGAGACTTACAAACAGAGCAATAAGATCCTTGCTTATCATGCTTGATGAATCGCCCAGTGCATGAACATGTTAATACATAAGACATCAAGCCTCTCCTCTCTTGAAAACCGCCATGATGGTTTCTGTATTATGCAGCATTTCGGGAGTAATTCCTACCTTCGAATGCCATTCAGGATCGGTTCGAAGAACCTTTCTTACAGACACCAGATTTATACCTTTAATAGATAAATCCTTGACTAGCTGAAGAAAATCTACAGATTCATACCCAATAAGATGGAGCCCATTTTCGACAGAAGTAGGGAAAAGATCATAAAGAAAGAATTCCCCATTAGGCGTAAGTAGTCTATCCAGTTCTTCAATAAATTCTAGAAGGTTAAAATGCCCTATCGCATAATTGAGCATTATAGAATCAAAATTTTGTGAAGGAAGTTGAGTGGCTTCAGCAGAAGCATGGTTTTTAGGAAAAGGTGGGCATAGAGAAAGTTGGTAAGCACTAATGTTATTGAGGGTTATTGAAAGATCAGGCCTAGTCTGTTTGAAGGTAGAAGCTATTTGACCTAACCCACAAGCTAGATCGAGAAAGTTTGAGGCAAAAGAGGGTTTGAAATAATCAAGCATCAAAGAGGCATGAGTAATGTCATCTTCGTCAAGCCTGTCTATTTGAAGTATACGTGAACCGGTTGCCTTAATAGCTTCATCGGTTACTTGTTGGACTAAAGATTCATCTTCGTAAAGGGTCATTATAGTTCCAGATTAGACAGTGGATGTCATACGTTTGCAGGCCAACGAGAACCTGTCAAGGGTCGTTCCGGCCTTACGGCCTCCACTTCCTCCCTTGACAGAACCTCGTCTGTCCTGCCCCATAACGGCCATCCCCGGTCTAATATAGGAATGGGTCGCCGACTTGCTCATTTCTTGAATCCCTGAGCAATGACTTTGGTTCTTTCCTTATCCGTCATAAGGTCAAATGGAGTTTCCGGGATTAATGACAGTCTCCTCATAACGTATTCATCAACTTCAGGATGAGCTTCAATCTCTTTTTCAACCCCGGCTTTTGTATATTTGTGGAGAACCTGTTCCCATCTATGGGCAAGAGAGAACGTGGGAAAATACCACATCCAATGAAGTTGCCAATCTCGGCAATTTTGCCTGGCAGTAAACCTTGCGCCCGAGCCATCCCTGTGTTGAGCAATCCTCCGTTCGGGGCAATTAGTCACCCCAATATAATGAATTCCGTCATTGTTGGCAATAACATAGACGTAGTATTTGGCCTTTTTCCAGGAATTTCCTTGCATGTGGATATTCATTAGAGAACCGCCAGTAGGAGGAGTATGGAGTAGTCTTCTTCCCTCTCTTCTTCAGGCTTAGGAAGCAAGATTGGAGTAGGTTTTACAGCCGGTTTTTGAGCGACAACTCTGGGCTTTCTTTTAGGCTTAAACTCATTGTCCAGCAACTTAGTAAAGGCTCGATTTGAGGACCTGGAAGGAATGTGCCCATAGTCTTTTCCACCACCACCACCACCTGATTGGCTAGATCCTAGTAAAGTCTTAGACCCACTAGAAGAGAAGGCGAAGGGAGCTAAAGTTGCCGAAAAGTTACCCACGTAGATAATGGGGTCAGCAACTATTCCTGCTGCACTCAAAGAGAAGTCAGAGAGATTGGCAACAAAAGTTCCTGAAACAACCACGCTGCCAGAAGCTGCAAGAGATTCAGCAGCTAAGGTTGCCGCAAAATCCCCGTTAAGGGTGGAAACTGGAGTACCAAATGTCAAAGTATCCGCAGAAAGATTCAGGTAAGAGGCATGATTTGATACGCTGGTGTTTGAAACATTGTTTTGCGTAGTGCCATCAAAGTAGAAAACAAAGTCTAACGCTGTGGCCGAGGTCTGACTAAATGTGTGCCAAGCTTCGCAGATGAGAACGTCTCCGGCCAAGGCATTTACAAGTGTGGTGGAGATTGAAGTTCCTCGGTCACACAATTCTCCGGTTGAGGTAGCATTAGCATCTCCCGAAAGGTTTAAGTTAGCGCATATTGTTCCTACTACAACCCCGGTTGAAGGCCGCCAGACGTAAACGTTAGCGGACAAACTAGCCCCAATATTAGCGGTTATGTCGCTTATTGAGTGAGCAATATTGAGGGTAAGCGTTTGACCTCCGCCGCCAACAGTCTGATTCACATCAAAGGTGTCGGTGCAGAAGAAGCCTAAAAATCCCCTCTGCGAGGAAACTATGGCGGAGGTAGTACCAGCCCGGCTAGTTTGCGAAACCCCGGCTGTCAAATCCATCACTTTTAAAGTTGAAGCATTTGCACAATTCCAATCAGCGGTGAAGGTGGATTGCTCCCCAGTCGGAAACGTACCCGAAAGGGCATTGTTTGCAGCATGGAAGAACAGTTTGGTTGCCATCAGGCATTACCTGCCGTAGTGGTCCAAGTGTTTATGTTGAGGGTTTGGGCGGCAACAAGAACATTGTTGTCTAATGCAAGGTCGCCGCTGGCAAGGCCCACTGAGCCAATCATGTGGCAGGTTGTTCCAGCAGTGTCTGTTAGTCGAAAGTGGGCAGCCGTTCCTCCGGTCGAGACAGTGCCAGTCCAAGGATTGTTGTTGATAAGCCCTCCCCCTGAAGAGCCGGCAGTCTGCCAATCAGAAGGGACCGAAAGAGTTGCAAGCAAGGTTCCCGAAGCTGCAGCGGCGCAGTTAGCTTCTTGAGCCCCAGTTCGCAACTCAAGCTTTGGGCTTGTGCCCACAGTCGCCTCAATTGCATTGATCCAGGCGTTTCGTATCCCTACACTTACTTGAATGGTCATGGCTTAATCTCCACTATTTACTGTAAAGGTTTTAACCCCATCACTGATGGTGCGAGGGGCCTTGTGAGCCTTAGCCATAGATTCCAAACCTTCAGCCATTTTGGCCATAGCATTTGCCAGCTGGACTTGCCCATCTTTGATAGTTGTCAGGAGTTCAGATTCCTTACCCTCTTCCGCTGCATCATCCGAAGTCTCAGACTCCATACTTTCCGCCTCTTTCTTACTCACACTTTCCTCCCGAGCGGAATGCTGGAGATTCGCCCGTTCCGCTTCGGTCTGCAAAGCCATGCTACCTTCCTTGACTTTGTTTGAAACTTCCGCAGTGGATTCAAGGTGAGCCATCTTGATTTCAAGCAAAGCCTCTCGCTTGGCAAAATCAATCTCCATTTCAGCTTCTTTTTGGTCAAAACTGATTTGTTGGGAGGCCTGAGATTCCTTGAATTTGATCTCCATTTCTTTGGATTTGGCCTGATTATCGAGCTGCATTTTGGCTTGTTCAAGCCCCGCTTGGTCGGCTTGAAGTTTTTGCTGACCTGATTCTAGGTCTTTTTGAGCCTTAAGAAATTCTGGAGGAGGCTCTTGAGGCTGCGGAGCCGGAGCTTTCATTTTCTTCAACTCATCTTCTACCTGGTCTCCGAAGTTAAATCTGCGCGAAATCGTGAGCATCATGGCCCGCATGGCATCGAATGGAAGCGAGCCGTCTGCAACAAGAGGCTGAACACCAATCAAGAATTGGCTCAACGCATTCATCAAACCCATCATGCTTTCTTTGTCTTCAGAAGCCTCAGGTTCAATGGTGGAGTTTGTTTCAATGTCAATTCTGTACGAACGTTGAAGATCATTTTGCAATACTGAAAGAATCTCTTCCCAAGAAGGTTTGGAAAGAATGGCTTCAATTTCTGGTGGTGGAGGTTGCGGCGGTTGGCCGGTTTGTTGAGCTTGCTGCATAACCTGCATTAGTTGAGCCTGAGCGGCTTGTTTTTCTTGCTGACTCGGATACTGCAAATTGGTGATTTGCTGAATCGTTTGCGGAGCGAACTTAGAACAAGCAATTTCGGCCATGATGCGCAAAGAATCCACAACGTATGCTTGGACCCGTTTTTGTAATTTGCGTAGTCTAAGATTACCCCATTGATCTTTGATTTTTTGTGCGCCAAGGGTTTCATTCGGATTCGAAGTTCCTCGGAGAATATCGCTTAAGCCAGTGATTTCATAAATTACTTGTTTGGATTGCTGGCGATTGATGTAGAGTTGTTGAAGAACGGTTATGATTTTGTCGATTGGAAGGAGCCAGATTGCTTTTTCAATCCCACCTCTTTCGTACATTGCAGTGGTGTTGTCTGCTGCAATAAGTTCATTGTCGTCTTGTTCGAAAATACGTCCGAGAGCGTCAATCGATGAATCGTAAATCCCACGTACTTTGAGAGCCTTCGTCAGTCGGCCGATGCGAGCTGTAACTTGGTTGAGTTCCTTGGCCTGTTCTTCATAGAATGCATAAAGAGTTTGAGGAAGCAGGCTGCTAATCCGTTCGAAGAATTTCAAAGGCTCAGGGCAATCGAAGAATCCCGTTAATTGCAAAGGATCAGGCACGATTTTCAAAGGTCCATTTTTGTATCCTTCCGAGACGAAAATAACCTCCTTCGTAGCTTTGTTCCAAATTTCATAAACCCAAGCAATTTTCATCCCTTTCATTGCGTCTTCGGATTGTTTATCGTCGGAGTCGAGTTCCTTATCGCTGACTGAAGAGATGAGGACTTGGGAGCCAATTTCTTGACCAAAATTGCGAATCAATTCTTCTCTTGTAAGGGGCCATTTGTAGCAGATCCAAGGAACATCTTGCCAAGTTTGGCCGTAACCGTGGCAAAAGCGATCCCACTGAACAGGTTCGCCGCAAACAGACTCCCATTGGACTTGGGCTCCAGCTTGAATCTCCCCTTCAACAGTACCTGGCAAAGCATCTTCTGGCCTAGTGTCGGGATCTTCAGGGTCTTCAGGCGGAATGCTTGTTTGCGCAATCTCAGCATCGTATTTGTATCTGACAATCCCCCTTCCCGGAACTAATGCAGACTGCACCGCTTTATTCATCAAAGAGTCAAAAGCGGCATAGATTGCCTGCCCATTGTCGATCGAATAAGCCAACATTCTTTGAATAACTTTGGAAGCTTCAGCCCCAATAACGTCTTCATCTTTGAATCTTCGTTGCACAACCGGTGTGGGGGTTGTGGAATAAAGTGCCGGGGCTAAAGTCTCAGTATTGGAATAAAGAATGTTGAATTGATAATCTACTTTTCGATCCGCCTCATACAATTGAATGACCTTGCGACCTTCTTGTCTCCATTTATGTTCCCGTTTTTCAGCCGCTTGAACCTCCTCAATCCAATGCTGGACAAGGTTCATTTCCTTGGCTTTGGGAGCCTCCGGGTCTGAAGTTTTAAAATCAAATTCGTCTTGCATAAGGGACTCCTTAGAATTCGTTTGCGGCTTTGCGAGTGCGAGTCCGCTTAGCAATGAGTTCGTTGATTGTCATTTCGGATGGAAGTTTGGGGTAATTTATCCCCATCGGGACTGTTGCGCGGGGATTCCAAGGCCGGCTCATGACGGCATAGCGAGTTTCGTCATAAGCATGATCTTCCATTTCGGTGTTGATGTCTTCTGGATTTTTTTCATCGTGTTCGAGGAAAGGGATTGTACGAATAGTATCTTCGCAGCATTCCAGGAAGTAAAGGTCAGGTATTCCGTTTGTGCCTTTGAGCTTATTGTGCATCATTTCGGCACCGGGAATTCGCTTGTTGTCGGCATTGTTCCAAGAAACCCCTTTGATAGCCATTTGTTCGTTAATTGAGGGTCCGCCCGAGCGGATGTGGACTGCTGGGTCACCGACTCGGTAGGTGATTCTCCAGCCTTTCGCAACGTCTTCTTTCTCACGCTCAAGAATTCCTTCTGCAATGAGTTTGTTTTCCATTTTGATGCCAACGTTTGGGCCTTTTGCGCCATACCATTCACGATATTTTACAAGAGCGTCTTTTGGAAGTCCCCAAGTTCCGTCCGAAACTGCATACCAGCCGACGCTGAATGGGTGGGCCGAGCCCCAATCGAATGCACAGAATTTCAAGGCATTTTTTGGAATTACATCCAGCCAGGCCATTGGAAGGACATGTTTGTTATCATCCCATTCGTCAAAGAATGCCCCGTCTACTGCATCCCAGTCACCTTGAAGCCAAGCTTTAACGAGGGCTTCCGAGCCTGTTTGTGCAAGTCGGCCAACGTATCCAGGGTCGTTCATCATTAAAAGACGGTTGTCGCTAATTTTAGAAGGAATGAAAACTCTGGAAACTGAGGTTTTAACTATAATGTCCCCGACTTCAAAATCTTCTTCACTCACCAAAATTTTGAAACCTTCTGGAGCCGGATCGATATAGCGAGCTTTCACCCACTGATGCCCAGGGCCGCCAGGGTTGCCGGTAAGACGCATACCGCAAGGAACCCCCGCACCAGATCGCAATGTACCTTTGAGCTTGTTAATGGAGGCCGGAGAAGCCCAGTTGGTAACTTCTTCAATATACACACGCGTATAAGAGTGCCCTTGGTATGCCTCAGCATCTGAATCTCTTTCCAAGTGTACGAACGCAAGTCGAGCGCCGTTGGCCATGATGAATTCGGCTCTTTGCTCATTGTAAGTAGCTCCCAACTTTTTGAATAACTTTTTGCAGCGGGCAATTACTTCTTTTAATTGTTTGTATTGTTTGCGGACGAAAATGCCAATTGCATCTTCGCCATAAAGATTGGAATGTTGCAGCCAATCGCCAATTGAGCCTTCAGTCTTACCGCCTCCCCTTGCACCTCCGAAAAAGACCTCAAAAACCGGACATTGGATAAGTGCGGTTTGGGGTCCAGGTTGGGGTTGCCAGACGATTTGCTGATGTTTGCCGAGAGCAGCAAATGGAGCGGCGGCAAGGGCTGTCATTATTGTCCCATTTCGCGTGCTTGCATCATGGCTTGGAGAAGTTGGGAATATTGAGGATTGGATTGACCACTTGCGCCGCCTGCAACAAGAGGTTGACCGATTCCGTAGCCGGTTCCTTGCATTTGCGAGCCTGCATAATCGGCTCCGGTAGCTCCAGGCGTAAGAGGGGTTTGCGAATCCTGATATCCCTTATAAGCCTGCATCAAAAGTCCCAAAGTTTGCGGATTAGTCAAAGGTTGCGCCTGCGGAGTCTGCGCTTGCATCAATTGCGGATTTAAACCTCTCATTCTTTAATCTCCTGACATTCAGCATCGATTGCGTCGGCGGCAATTCGAGTCATTGGGTTGAATTGGGCTTCCCAGTCTTTTTCATTTGGGATGACAGCGGGCAGGGCTACGACAAAACTTTGGTTTGTGATGTTAGTTTGGCCTCGGGCGCCATAGGCAGCGCTTTTAAGGGTCAATTCGGCCACTTTTAAGGCATTCGCAAAGTTCCGATTGGTTTCCAAACCTTCCTGCAAAATGTCCAAACTCAAGCTCAAGGCGCCCCGGAGCCTTTCTTCAACCGAGGCTGTCAACTTTGGGTCGACAATTTCTTCCTTTCTCAGCGCCAGCCTGGCTTGAAAGGCATCCGAGCACATCAGGCGCGAAACCCATTGCTTCGAATAGCCGAAAAGTTCGCCCAATTCAATTTCCGAGACGCCGGGATTGGCAATAATCTGATCGATCATCGCATCATGCGTGTAGCGGACTTTTTTTAAAATTTTGGCCGAGAATTCGGTCGTATTGAGCTGAGTAGGCATTTTTAGCCTCCAGGGTGTCGTAAATTTCGTTTTTTAATTTTTTGGGAATGGGAAGGAATAGCGAAAGTTTACGGGAAAAGAGACCCCCCGTCCATTAGGGTTTTGAGGTCAGCCATCCACTCAAACTACTAGGCCTAAACCTCCAATATTTAACCCCCCCTGTTCGGCGGAAGTCCCCCCCCTTCTTGTCGGATGCGATGGAGTCGAGTGCGGGGGGATAGGTAGGAATGCTTCTCATTCTCAGTCAATCATCAGCCTAGCCTGGATGCCTTCGAGCGTGCGTTCTGATGGGCCAGGATGCCGGGCGGAATGGTGTAGGCGTGAGCGTGGCTGCGTGTGAGCGTGATGCGATGCAACCATGCACTAACGTAGTGGGTAGGGCTCAGGGGGGCGTGAGCGGGCGGAGAGAGGCTAGGCTAGTGAGTGGGTCAGCCTGGATGCCTAGTATCAGTCGGTTCAAATCCATTCCTTAGAATTCGCGGTAATTCGCGACAATCTCGGAAACGGCCAAATAGGCACTCCGGATCACCGTCCTACCGTCCGTCTGATAGTGCTTGCAAAAAAAAAAAAATAAAAAAAGAGACTACCTATATACCCTACCCCACCCATCCGGACTGGCCTTTTGAGCCTTTCCGAGATCATCGCAAATCATTGCGAATCGTCGTGAATAGGCATAAACTGTGCATGCAAGCTTAATACTCATTGATACTCACTCGGAACTCCCTTATGAACATCAAAGTCACCGTCTACCGCCGTATCTGGCTCGATGCCTCATTGAAGCCAGTCACCGTTAGGTTTGATTCCAAAGCCGAAGCCACCAATTTCAAGCTCAAGATGTACAATTATGTCAGACCGTTTCGCCTGGATAGGATGAAGGATGAAGAATTGACGGCTGCCCGCGTGGCTGATATGGAAATTATCATGCGCGAAGCAATCGGAGGGTTTTGGGATGTCACCATTCGCCCGGAATGGATGAATGAAAAATTGCAGAAGATTGCAGCTCAAACGGGCATCGAGCTAGGGCCAGACTTTGAAGCCGAAGAGAGTATGCGAAGGATTGCAAAAGGATTTCACCGAGATGATGTAGTGGCGCCAGAACGCTTGCATGATTTTGAATTGCGGGCTCGAAGCGAACGTTCGGAAACTTTGAAGGAAAATATGCAAGGGAATGAGCCGTCTTATGAAGAGGGGTTGAGTGTTTATGATGATGATTGAGACTGGATGATACTCCCGACAAACGGCTGCAAACTCTCCTTGCATTGCGCGATTGATTCGACTATTCTTTGTTTAACGAAACAGAAAACATTCAAGCAAGGAGATTCGAAATGACCAGACAACAAGCAACTTGGGCTTCGCAACACGATTGGTTTGTACGCGAGCAAATGTGGGGCTTGGACTCATTCGTGGTCAGCGTAATGGAACATTTAAATACTCCAGAAGGCTGGAAGGAAACCTTGCTTCAGTTTGCTGATTTTAGTGAATTGCGCGCTTGGGCTGGTTACTAAGCCCTGAATAAAGACCAAAAGCCCCTTAATTGGGGCCAAGGCGGTACGAAAATTCAACGTTTTGAGGAGCAGGACCATGAGCCGTCAAATCACTACCGAATCGATCCGTGCATTTCTTTCCGCTCGTTCGTTTCGCAAAGCAAACATGAGCGTGGAGATTCGCCCTTTTAAGGATGAAAGAACTGATTCCTCGATTCTCAAGCTTCACGGCAATGTGATTGCTCGCATGCCAGTGTTTGCTAAAAACGAACTCGAAATCTGCGATGGCAATTGGCAAACGGTTACGACAAAAGAACGCTTGAATGGTCTTCCCGGCGTCTCGGTTTGCCAACGCAAAGGCCAATGGTTTTTGAATGGCAAAGCATGGGATGGCTCATGGGTTCGCGTTAGCGAATGGAATGCGGCCTAACAACCTTTCCGAAGGGAAGGCGGCAAACCCTTCCTTTCAAGGATTCATGGGCCACGGATGGCAACTTTTTTCGGAGCGTGTGTGATGATTGAATTCATCCTAGCGGCATTGTTAGTCCTTTGGCTCGTACCCCAGCTTATTATGCTGATGTTTGCTCCATTCGCTTTGCTTCGATTGAAGCAAGAAGAACGAGCCAGCCTACGGACCCAGACACCAGACTACAAAATTTCCCCCTTAACGGCCCAAATTACCAAAGCCGGTCGCAAATTGGAGCGTGTGTGATGCGTAAACTCGGCCTTCAGTACTCATTAACTGCCAATCTTTACCAACAAGGTTTGAGCGTCTCCGAGGCCATGCGCCAAGGCGCTTCAATCACCTTATGGGAGCAACTTTCGGATCGCTATGGCGGCAAACCCATTCCTGAATCCGAATGGCTCGGCTCGCATCATCTTGAGTCCCCGTTGCTTGCTCATACCAAGTCCGGCTATTCATATTAATCCAAGCTTCAATAAGGAACAAAACGATGAAAACCGAATATCAAATCATCGGCCTGGACGGCATTGCAACCTTGCACAAGATTGAATGGCCTTGGGCACCTGGCTTTGCAATTATCCGCGACATTGTCTAACCTTTGATCCAATCCCCAGGCGTCGATCCTGCCTACATTGAACACGTCCGAGTTTGGCAAGACGGGGTTTATTGCAGTATGTTTGTAGACGACATGGGTGCTTTGAAGAAACTCCCGGTCAATGAGGCCGCAACCCTTATCTACCATGCAAATATGCTGGCTCATGAAGACGCAAACGCCGACACTTCCAACTGGCCCAAAATTCACGGCCCAGCCGTCCTCTTCAACCGAAACGTTTGGGCTTAGATTCACTTCGGAGGATAACCATAATGAACCTTCAAGCCCGTTTTTTCGACCTAGTGGAAAAATCCCATCAATGCTACACAATGGCCCAGGATTTATTAGCATCAGGTGATCCTCTGGCTGCCCAAGAAGAATGCCGCGCTTGCACTCAATACAAAGCCCAAGCCCTTCTCATCGTTCGTAATAACCAAGCCGTCGCCAATCTCATCGGCTGGATCGAATCCGAAACCTAGGAGTCTCAAGCATGAACAAACCAATCCGCAATCCTTCGGCAGTCCACTCTTTTTTAGGTAAAACCGAAGACGGAAGTCCTCTTACAGGATTCCAAACCACTGAAAATACCTTGAATGTTCGTCTTGGCTTTCTTTCCGTTGAGGACGGCAGACTCTGCACAGTCGCCGTCACCGACATGGATTCCGGCGAAGGCCTGCATATTACCCTCACTACCGATTCCTTGCGGGATTTGGTTGAGCAATTCGCTTCCGAAGTTGGACGCAAATTAGAATCCCATTCGCAACAGGGTTAAGACCATTACCCCTTAATGCAGGCGCGGAACGATTCCAACCCTGCATTCTTTTCCTCAAAGGAGCTTTATGATGAAAATTACCATTTACCAGTATGCAAGCCTGCTAACGAACCAAATTCTAACCAATACCTGCAACTTCTGGACCACTGAGCAGGAAATTCGCACCGGCTTGTATCAATCTGAGCACTCAAGCTTGCAACTCCTCGCCACCCATGAATTCGAAGTTCCTGACATTCAATTTGACTTCACTTCCGGCAAGATTCAGGCCTTGGAATGTAAGCTAGGCAACTTGGAAGCCCAAGCCACCAACATCAAAGCTCAAATCCAAGAGTTGAAATGCATCGGGCATGACGAGGACTTCCAGCCTAATGGCGGGGTTCCTCAGCCTGCTGAATTTGACGATGATGTTGGATTCTAGGAGACTCTAATGAACCCTTACATCGGCGACCGGGAACTCGACCCGCCCGAAGAATCAGACGACCTTGACGACGGCTCAGAAGACTTCGACGATTTCGACCCTCCTGAGCCCGACGATTCCGAATACCTCGACCCTAATGCACCTTGAGGACCTCTCAAATGACCGATTGCATCTACCCTGGCGCGTATGTCTCTATACCGGCATATGGAGCGTTCGCACCCGCTGACATCTATCGAGCCGGTGATTCCTTGATAATCCGCCTTCGTGAAGAAGCTGTTTGGAGTTATAAAGCTAAGCGTCCAGTAACTCATATTCTTAATTTACCTGAACGTGAAAGTCTGCATTTTTGGCGTCCTGACATCGGCATTGCCGTCGTCCCTCTTGACGCCTGCCCTCGCACCGCCAACGCCCGTTCTGTAATCTCGGACGGGATTGACCCCTCTTTGTGTGATGGAGTAACTGACGAATGAACAAAGATACCTCAATGCTGGATGATCTGATTGCTATAGATAAAATGGTATCAACTGAGCCTGTATTCGGGGATAAAGTTCCTTCTCTTCAATCCCAATCCCTCGAATGTCAAGTCATCGGTGAATCCGACTTCACTCCCCTTGATCTTCGCCAACTCAACTCAGGCGACTTTGCTGTCATTGTCGGCGCCTTGATGAAACGCCTTGGCCTGGATTCCACAATCATCACTCAGTCCGAACTGACTTGCTTGAATGCTCCCGCAGGAATGTCTACGGTCCTTGCTTGCCGCTATTCCCCCTCATCCGGAGACGTTGAATTCTCCATCCTTCAAGCCCTCTCGTCGGAGTTCCGCTAATGCCTAGCCTCACCGAACAATTCTCCGACTTCACCCCTCACGATTGGATGGCAATCATCGGCTCAGTGATGAAAATGGGAGGCTTGAATGATATCATCCTAACCGAAGACTACATGCGTGAAGTCCTTTCAGACCCTTCAACAAAGCATTTGATGGCTCAACGTCACTCCAAAGGCCTTCAATTCCGTCATGTCTCCCAGGCCGAAGCCGACTTCTTCGCTTCCTCCAACAATCCTCAAAAGGAAATTCACTAATGCCTTCTCTCATTCAACAGAAATTTTGGGTTTGCCAGGAAAACGCCTCTACTGGTTCCAGCATTAAAGAAGGCCCTTTCTATGACATTGGGTCTGCCAAATCCAGATGCCAAGCAATCGCAGCCGCAAACATCGGCGTGCCTTTCATCGTCGTGAAAACAACGGCCGGCTACGCAACCGACTCTCCCCAATCCGTGCCGCTGGAATTTTTCCAACCTGGCCCCGGCGAACCTCCATTGGATCTTTAATCAGGAGCAAACGGATTATGAAATCCCAAACCATCTACCTCCGTGTCTGGCGCACCGCTTTCGAGCGCGGCAAGATCGAACTCTCCTATGCAAGTGCCAAAGAAGCCCGCCGTATGCGCCTAAACCTCTACCGCGCAGTCCAACCCTATCGCAAACTGGAATCCTCTCCCGATCCAGGCCTCACTCGCATCATCGATCAAATGGAAATGGTCGAGGACTTCTCTCAGGATAATTTTCGCTTAATCATCCGGGACAAATCCTTGAATCCTCTTGTGCTTGCGGCAGCCTCTCAACTTGATGATTTGGCCTCCCGATGAAAGGCGCTCGTCTCATCCTCCCAGGATGCACGGGCTTCCATACCCGTCATCCTGAATGGGGAGAATTCGAAGTCCTGGATATCGAGCATTACCGAGTCGTCTGCTTGTCTCTTACGAGGCCTTCCGACCCTGCCGTTTACATCCCCTTACGCGACTTCGAAATCCTTTCTTTCCCAAAATAATTTTCAATCTTTACAATTCTCTTATTGACCTCTTCACCCGATTCGCTAAACTTACCCACAAGGCCGGGATATTCCTCCCACACAATCCCGGCCTCATCCTTCTAACCAAAAATGAGACAATCCCAATGACCACCATGCCCGATTCCCGCGAAGTTGATTTCGGCAAGAAAACCGCCCTGTACAACGTAACTCACGAAGGCGAAGTGAGCATCCTTGGCGCATTCGTCGATGGCGAATACAAATCCTTTACGGTTGCCGCCGACAAACTTAACGAATGGGCTGCTTATGGCCTGCGTGCTTTCGTCAAGTCGCTGAATTTGAAAGACTCCACCGGTTTCGATACTGGCGTGCTGGAAGCCGGTCCGTTTGCGACTCGTAGTCGTGCATCGAGCGGCACTGCAAGCCTGCCGATTGAGCGCGCTCTGGCTCAAGTGACGGGCAAGACGGTTGAAGCCGTGCGGACTTGGCTGGCTGGTAAGTCGCGCAAAGAGGTCAATGCGCTCAAGGCTGATGTGCGGATCGCTCCAGTGTATGCGGCTGAGCAAGCGGCTGACCTGGCAGCCAAAGCGTCTCGCAAGGCTGCCAAGACTGACGCCCCTGTCGAACAGACTGACCTGCTGGCGGGCCTTGACGAAGCCCCAGCGGCTGAGTGATACTCTCGTCTCTACCCAAAATGGGAAGCTGACTCATCGCAGCGCTCCGCTAGCCTGGTCCTCTAGTTCCCAAGAACGGACCCTTTAAATCCTAAAGCTAGTGCCCGTCCACTAGCCCTGACGTCTCAGCCGAGACCAGCCCGCCCAAGCGGAATCCCCCTGACAATCTCGGCACCTTAACCCTACAATCAGAGTCCAATAGCCATGTCGAACTCCTTAACGGATGAATTCGGACCTTCCCTTGACGACATGTTCCCGTCTTTGGACGACGACATGCCTGCTCTCGAATCTGAAGCCCTGCCCAAACCCGGCTTTACCGAAACCCATCTTGTCACTCTCTTCTCCGTTCGAGATTGCGCCATCTGCCACTCTCAAACCCGAGTCGCCATCAACTACGCAGTCCGCCGTGTACACTCAACCCGCAACGCTTGCATTGAATACCAAACCATCCTTCCTGGTATGTATGCTCTCTACGACCATTTACCCAAAGCCTACAAAGACTTTATCCAATCTGACCCTTTTTGCCTCACTTGCGCCAACAAGGCCAAATTCACCCTCAATGTGGACTTTCTCTAATGGCCATCTATCGATACAAATTGACAACTCAAGACCTCACAACTCACTCAGGCATGACTTGGGAGATTGGGAGAACCAACGAAGCCCTAGGATCGGGTACAAAAATGTGCACCTCCGATGTCCTGCACTGCTATACCGATCCACGTTTAGCTTTAATCTTTAACCCACGACATGCCAATATTAGAAACCCCCGACTTTTTCGCATCAGATGCTCTAAAATTATCAATAAAGATGCCCTAAAACAAGCCTGCAAAAAGCAAACATCCGTTAAGGAATTGGCTGTCCCTGAGGTAGCCTTAACCCAAAAAATTGCTTTTGGGATCAAGTGCGCACTTTTTGTATATAAATCCGCTGACTTTGTAGAGTGGGCAGAAGCGTGGCTTGATGGGTCTGATAGGACTGCTAATGCTAATGCTGCTACTAATGCTAATGCTGCTACTTCTGCTGCTTATGCTGCTACTGCTGCTGCTTATGCTGCTGCTAATGCTAATGCTTATGCTGCTGTTGCTGTTGCTACTGCTGCTGCTTATGCCGCTGATGCTGATGCTTCCATAGATTTTCTTGCAATCCTAGATTGGGTAATGGAGAACATCGAATGAAAACCCTTATCGTCGTTTGCACTCTTTTCATCGTCTTCCAAGGAACAATTAATCTTTGGATCAAAGACGATCTTGTTCCCCAAATTAACCATTATCGCCAAGTCCTGAAGGAGAAACTTTGATGGCAGTCAATTTCAACGACCCTCGAATGGTCGAAGCCCGAGCCAAGGCCAAGGCCGGAACCCTTACCTTTGATGAATACAAAGAAGTAATCGCCTTGATGCGGGAAGGCCGAGTCGGAGCTCACATTGTTTCGGCAAAGTCCCGCTCAGCCGCCGCACCCGTCAACACCGACGACTTACTCAAATCCTTGGAGTTCGACCTATGAACATTGTCCGCTACTGGCTCACAATCGTTGGCTTTAGCTTTATGGCTTTAGCCTTGTGGCTCTACAGTCAACGCTCCCATGCTGACGTTAATGTCACCCTTCACGAAAACCAAACAATCAGCGTTATTTGCACCGGCTCTGACGTCGGCACCGTGGTAGCCGATTGCAAGGCCAAATTCATCCAACTCTGTCCTAAGGGTGGAGTCGTCTTGGAAGCCAGTGGTTCCCCTATCGACGCACAACCTCTCATCCTCACCGCCCTCATTAAATGCAACCCTTCTGAGGCTATTTAAAATGTCTCTCGCGCCTCTATCCCCCAGACAACGGACTGGCCCTCGAAGAGACCCTTTACAATCTCTCACGGCTACAGATTCTTCGCATTCCTTCAACCTTCATGGAGACGCCCAAGCCGTACTTCGCAATCTCTACCACAAATTTCATTGGTCCTATGGTTGTCCTCAATCCGGTTACATGAAAGATCGTTGGAAACTGGCTTGTCGAGGTCTAGTCCATTTCAACTACATCACCCAAGACCTCCAACTAACTCAAAAAGGTTGGGAGTATTTGGAATCCAACGCTAAGGAGTTCACCCGCCATGCCTGACTCCAACGTTCATTCCATTCGAGCGCAAAATGTCGAAAAGAATGCCGCCGATATTGCAGCCGCAACCGACATCATCATCGAAGCATTCGAAAAAATCTGTCGTCTCACTGGCATGAAACGCGCTACTGTCCTGGCAGTTGACGAATCGACCGGCGTTGCAACCCACCAAATAGAATATTTTCCCATTGGGGACATTCAACCATGAAATATCTATATCTACTTTTCCTGCTTCTTGCAGTCTTCTTCACTTGGCTAGGCTACTTTTGCTACCAAAATGAAATGAACTTTTTTGCAGGTTTGAATTGGGGGTTTAGTGCTCCTGGTTTCTTGTTTTTCTCTCTTGTCCTCTTCTCTAAGAGGGATTACCTATGAGCGACGCCACTGCCTACCAAATTACAATCAAATCTTCAGGAGGTTCTTCACGCCATCTCCTAATCATAACCGACACTATCCAAGCGGCTCTCTCGATTGCCAAATGCAAATGCTCCTACAATGAAACAGTAGCTGGCGTGTACGAACTTGAAGACGATCTTTACGTCGATTATTCAGTTTGTAAGGAGAAATCATGACATCCTCAATCCGAGCCTACTTCCCTCAAGTAGTAGACTCCACAATCATCGACTCTTTCCGGGCTTGCCCGCAGAAGGCCTTTCGTGAATACGTTCAACATTGGAAAACGAAAGGAAGCTCCATACATCTACATGCAGGTGCGGCTTATGCATCGGGTATTGAGGCTGGGCGTAAGGCTTTCTATATCGAAGGTAAAAGCGTCCAAGAATCTGAGCGCATTGGCCTCGACGTACTTGGTGAGCATTACGGTGATTTCGAATGCCCGACGTCTTGCAACAAAACTCGCGAACGAATGATGGGGGCTTTGGACTTCTACTTTGCCAACTACCCTCTAGACACTGACATGGCAACCCCAATCGAACACGGAGGACGCACCGGCATTGAATTTTGCTTTGCCGAACCTCTTCCAATCATGCACCCTGTAACCGGAGAACCCCTCATCTTCTCTGGCCGCTCGGACATGGTTTGTAACTTCGCTGGAGGAGTTTACATTCTTGATGACAAAACAACCTCTCAACTAGGCCAGTCCTGGGGAAAGCAATGGGAAATGCGAGGTCAATTTAGTGGCTACTCTTGGGCAGCCCGAGAACTCGGTCTACAAGTCCGAGGGGTAATCATCCGTGGCGTCAGCATTCTCAAAACAAAATACGAAACCCAACAAGTCCTCACTTATCGGAGTGCTTATGAAATTGATCGCTGGTATGACCAGACTTGTCGCGATCTTGAGCGCATGGTTAAAGCCTGGCATGAAGGATATTGGGATTTCAACCTTGGCGAGTCTTGTGGCTCCTACGGCGGATGCAAATTCCTCAATGCTTGCAAATCCTCCGACCCAGATTCCTGGATTCAAGGAGAATTCGACCAAGCCGTCTGGGATCCACTCGCCAGAGAGCAACTCCCTCTTGCGGACTACATCGCTCGCATTGGTCAATAAACCTCGTATTCGAACAGACTATTGCTTGGGAATTGCCGATTGGAAAGTCACCTATTATGACCACTCCATTGCATTCTTCTACGACAAGTCGCTCGAATACGTAATCCAATGGGCCTACTCTCGCACTCTCCTGAAACTTGAGGGAAAGCATTATGAAACCCCGAATCCGAGTCTCAACCGGGCATCTGATGGACAAACATCTTGAATGGCGTTGGCGGTGCGAATCGTTCACGCCGGAAGGTTTTCTTCATTTGGCTTTCGGACCTACCATCGAAGAAGCCTACGCCAAGTGGCTAACCAACGTTCCTTACAAACCTGAACCAATGCGTCGGAGTCGTCATGGCTAATTTAGAAGAAGCGGTCTATCAATGTATCCAATTAGAGCAACATGCACCTGACTTTGGCCTGCATGTCGCTTTAACTGGAGGATGCTTATACAAAGGCGGAGAACGGAAAGATATTGATGTAGTTCTTTACCGAGTTCGTCAGATTCCTGAGCCAAATCTCCAGGGATTCTTTGATAAACTTGTTACTTATGGTTGGGTAGAAGGTAAAAACCATGGCTGGGTTCAAAAAATGATTAGCCCATCCGGCCAACAATTTGATTTCTTCTACCCTGAGCGCACTCAAGGTGAAGATGAGGAGGACTACGTTGGCTAATCCAATCATCCAGGCATTCCCTAATGCAAAGCACAAACCCTACTACACACTCTTGTTCGAAACCCTCTCGGACCGTACTAGATGGCTCTTACGTAATGGATTTTCCTTCGACCCGTCTGAACTCGACACAGCTCGTTGGACTTGTACGCACAATGGTTCCGACTTCTCCCATTCACTAGAAATCGTACCATTTGCTGCCGAACATGCTTGCAATCCACGTTCCCTTTACCTTAAAGTCTATCTCCATGCATACGACACAAAAAGAAAGTCCCAAGGAAGCGTTGAAGACCATTCTCCAAGCTCGGAGGTCACTCAAGACATTGCGCCAGTCGAACCTCTTGACCTGCCGTACATACGACACACTTACCCATGATCTTTGGCTTGCGTATGAAGAAGCTCAACATTCAATTTTGGAGCAACTAGCATCATGACTCAAGACATTATTCGTGGCCCCAACGTCCTCCTAATGGGGCCAGCAGGCTCAGGCAAAACTACCGCCATTGGCACCCTTGTCGACTCCGGTATCGAAGTCTTTTATCTCGATATGGAAACCGGCTTGGAATCCCTCCTGGGCTACTGGCGTGACAAAGGCCAATCCATCCCTGAAAACTTGCATTGGGCTCGCATGCCAGTTACGAATGCCAGCTTCTCGGAAATGATTTCCACCGCCAAAAAGATCAACACTCAATCTTTCGAATCTATTTCGAAATTACAAGACCCTGACCGAGCCAAACACGATCGATTCGTGCAACTCCTAACAATCTTGAATGAATTCCCGGATGAGCGTACTGGCAAATCCTATGGAAGCGTGCAAGACTGGGATTCAACTCGGGCCATTGTCATCGACGGTCTGACTGGCATCGGCGCAGCAGCCATGACTCTCGTTATCGGTGGCAAACCGGTAAAGAACCAGGCCGAATGGGGGGTAGCTCAGGACCAAACCGAACGCCTTCTTCGCATGCTTTGCGACAACTGCCCGGCTTGGTTCGTCCTCCTCTCCCATGTCGAACGCGAAACCGATACCATCCTGGGCGGATCAAAGATTTCTGTATCGACACTAGGAAAGGCCCTTCCACCCAAAATCGCCCCAATGTTCTCCGACGTGATCCTTACCGTTCGCGAAGGAACTTCATGGACCTGGGATACAGCTAACTCGCAAGCTGATTTGAAGACTCGCAATCTTCCTATCAAAGCGGGCCAGTCTCCCTCGTTCGCCCCGATCCTCACAAAGTGGAAAAATCGCGTAACACCTGAAACGCAAACCCCAGTTCCCCACGTTGATACAATAATTTCGTGAGCAAACACATGAATGAATCTTGGCCTCAGGACGAAGCTCCTAGGGAGCCTACCCCAATTTCTTCTGTCGTGGATGATTTGTCTTACAACATTGGGATGTTGGAGACTTTCATAGACAAACTGGAAAACAGGTTGGCTTCAGTCTGCACCCCACAGTCTCCACCTCCATCAGGCAGCACAGCAGCAAACGCTGTAGACATGCCTACTAGCAGCCTAACATCCACTCTAAGGAGCAAAAATGACTACCTAATGAAACTCCAAAACCAAATCGCCTCTCTTATCTCTCGTATTGAACTCTAATCTCAAAGGTACTCAAAATGTCCGACTTCGATCCTAGCAGCTTTCTCGAAACCGTATTCCAAGAACCTTCCGCTACCGAACGTCTTCTTTGCCCTGTGGGCGAATACCCAATGACTGTGGACAAACTGGATGCCCGCAAGTGGTCCAAGGATGGCAAATCCGGGGTTTTTATGGATGTCTTCTGGAGTATTGAAGACGAGGGTGTTAAACAGGCCTGCAAACGCGATAAAGTAATCGTCAAGTATGGCATCGGCTTCGACCTTACCGATGACGGGCTCATAGACATGGAGAAGGCCAAGGCTAACGTTCAACTTGGCAAACTCCGTCAAGCACTCGACCTCAACGGGGACAAATTCTCTCCAGGCATGATGATTGGCCGGATGGCTAAAGGCCGAATCATCCATTCCGCCTACACCGCAAAAGACGGCTCACAAGCCTTGCAAGAAAACATTGCAGCCGTAACCAAATACTAAGGAAGCAAACGGCCAAGGAAGGCCTTCTTTTTGGAGAATTAGACAATGCAATATTTCCGTTTACATAACTTAGACGCTGACAGTAAGGATGTAGTATCTCTCACAGGACAACGAATTGGGTTTTTTAGAAAACCCTATACTCAGTGGGTTTTTGTACCAAAAGATGGGCTTATGTTGGAAATCCCACTTTTACATGAGTTGGTGGAATCTTTGGATTTGATAAATCAGGGTAGAGGGGACGAGTTGTGATTACTAGTCGGCAAAAAACCTTCCTCACCCATGCATCCTACAAAGAACTCCTCACTTTGTGGAGATTTGAACCCAACGGAAGCGAGTGGTTCTCTAATGACATTCTCACAACCGAATTCCATGCAGCCTTCGACCGAGAACGCAACCTCCTCACAATCCCAGAACAAGTTGCAATCTCAAAGGAAATCGGATTTAAGTCTCTGCCGGTCAGAGGCTCCTACGACCAACCCTCGGAGAAATAACATGCAAACTCATACTGCATATTTAAAAGAATGCCTTGCCTATCACTCAGCAAGACTCAAACATTTTGACGAGCTTCCAGTACGAGATTTCAATCGAAAATTGATTTCAGAGAAAATCCCATACCATACCAAGCAAGTAAAATGGTTCATGCGCAAACTTTCCGAACCTGTCCGTTCAACCCCCACAATTCGCGAAGCTGTCTTCGTCCCTCCACGTGATTGGGAAGACGTTATAAAAAACGCCATCCAATCTAGAATCGATCTGAATTCTAGCCTTTCTTATACCAAGCCTACCCCAGTCAAAGACTTCTTTCGCCGTGCATTGAATCGAATCAGAGGGGTTTAGAATGATCCCATCCATTCAGGCTGAAGGCCCAACCCCTGCATCTATTATGATTGTGGGGGATTTTCCTTCCGAGAGCGACGTGTATGATAGACTTCCCTTTGCTGGCACAACTGGTCATGAATTCTCCCGCATCATGCAAGAGGCCGGAATTCTACGAACTGCCTGCCGCGTCACTATGGCCTATAGAAATCGTCCGACAGCAGGCAATCTGGAACTTCTCTCCCCAACAAAGAAAAAGGATCGCACAACCGAGCATGTCTCTCATCTTGGCCGTTGGGTCATCCCTAGTGTGCTTGACGAAATTCAAGCACTTGAGAGTGAAATCTTGCAAACAAAACCGGCTTGCATCATTGCTTGCGGAACATTGGCTTTATGGGCGCTTACAGGCAAATGGTCGGCTCCAAAATGGAGAGGTTCTTGCCTCGAAACGTTACGGCTTTATGATTTTGCCGACGGATCGCCTCCCCGTCATGTAAAGGTAATCCCAACCTATTCCCCCGCAAGCGTCATGACCCAATGGAAGTGGCGTCCAATCATCATTCGCGACCTCAAGAGAGCCCTCCATGAATCACAAACGCCTCTCTATAACAATCCTGACTTCCGATTTGAAGTTCGTCCGACGTTCGAAGCTACACTCCTTCGATTGGACAAGATTCACGCAAGCGTACTACGCGGACCCACTAAACTTTCCCTTGACGTTGAAACCCGTGCCGGATACTTGGCTTGTCTTGGGATAGCTTGGTCCAATACGGAAGCAATCTGCATCCCATTCATGACCCGTACAAACGCTCAAGGTTACTGGACCCTGGACCAAGAGGCTCAAATCTCATGGAAACTCTACCGAATCCTTACTCACCCGAATGCGCACGCTGTAGGACAAAACTTCATCTACGACATTCAGTATTTCTGGCGCCATTTGTTCTTCCTACCAAATCTTGCCCGAGATACTATGCTTGCTCAGCACACTTGTTTTTCCACAATGCCGAAAAGTTTAGACTATCTCGCCAGCATGTATGCCTCGCATTATGTCTACTGGAAGGATGAGGGCAAGGAATGGAAACCAAATGATAAATCCACGGAGGAGGAATTCTGGTCATACAACTGTCAGGACGCAGTCTATACCTACGAAGTCGATACTGTAATTCAAAAGGTCGTCGATTCAATGGGCCTTCGCGGCCCTCACGATTTCCAGCAATCCATGTTCTGGCCAGTTCTTGCCTCCATGAATAAAGGCGTCTTAATTGATGCTGCATTGCAGAAGAGAGTCGGCAATGAAATGAAAACCGAAATGTCTGCCATTCAAACTTACATCGACAGTCTTATAGGTCACCCCCTTAACCTTCGTTCGCCTGCCCAGCTTAATAAATTCTTCTTCAAAGACCTTGGCCTCCCTCCTACCTTCAATCGCAAAACAGGAACCGTCACAACCGCTGAAGATGCACTAGAAAAAGTTGCAGTCCGTGAGCCTCTAATGCGCGAACTGGTGGACAAAATCGTCCGCTATCGCTCACTCGGCACCCTCTATTCAACCTTCGTCAGTGCTAAAGTCGGTCAAGATGGAAGAATGCGGACATCATTTAACGTAGCTGGTACTTGGACATTTAGGTTCAGTTCTCGCGAAGACGCTTTCGGGGAAGGCACAAACTTACAAAACCTTCCCCCAATAGTAAAGCCGATGTTTATCCCAGACCCAGGCTATACAATGTTTGATATGGACTTAGATTCTGCTGACTTACGAATAGTAGTGGCCGAATCCGGCGAAGAAAACATGGCTGAATGGCTAGATGCAGGTTTGAAGCCTTATGTGATGGTGGCTAGGGAATTCTATCACGACGACTCAATAACTAAGGAACACGAAGCCTATAAAACCTTCAAAGCTCTTTGTCATGGCTCTCATTATTTAGGGATGCCCCCTGGCCTTTCCGCCCAGACAGGTTTGCCGTTAGCGGACGTAGAGCGCATTCAAGCTTGGTACTTCAAACGCTTTCCCAAAATCCGCCAATGGCAGGAACGCTTTAAAGCACAAATTCTTGCGAGAAAAAGTTTTAGCAACGTTTTTGGGTATAAGTTTCTTATTCTAGATCGAATTACGAACTCCACCTACCAAGAATGTATAGCAGCTTTACCCCAATCAAGTGTGGCATTACTCATAAACAAGATCTATAAAAATTTATTTGACTTTTGTCCTGACATTAGTGTACAGTTGCAGGTTCACGACTCCCTTGTTGGCCAATTTCCTACCTCTAAATCCGAATCCTGCATAGCCCAACTTAAAGAACATTCCCAAATCCTTTTGCCATTCTCTAAGCCAATAATCATTCCGACCTCTTTTAAATTCTCCACTGAAAGCTATGGTGCATGTAAATAATTGGAGGAAAAGAGATGCCAACAAAAAGTCATGGCCATTCCACAGGCTATAAGTTAAGTCCTACCTACTCCTCTTGGAAAGCTATGAGGAATAGATGTAACAACCCTAATGCAGACTGCTACCCGGAATGGGGTGGAAGGGGTATCACAATCTGCAAACGTTGGAATTCTTTTGCAAACTTCTTAGCGGATATGGGGGAAAGACCAAAAGATAGGAGTCTAGACAGGATAGATAATAACGGAAATTACAATAAAGAAAACTGCCGTTGGGCTACCTCGGTAGAGCAGACTTATAATAAGAGATACCCTAAAAATAGACGACCTTGCACTGGGGTAGTCCTTCACCAAGTTAATCTAAAATGGGAAACCTGGGTTAGACAAGATGGCAATCCTCTAAAAATCTATTACGGCAGCGACCTTTTTGAAGCTTGTGCTAGAAGAAAGTCTTGGGAATTGTCTAACGGAGTAGCTTACTATGAGTCGTAATTTTCCAGACTGGATTACGGCATACATAAACTTTTGTCAAGGAGGAGAAAGCCCTACCCGTTTTAATTTTTGGGTTGCAAGTTCTGTCATTGCTGGGGCCATGAGGCGTCATACTTTCATGGATATGAAGAGATTTATTTGGTATAATGGGCAATATATAATTTTGGTAGCCCCTCCTGGAGTCATTTCAAAAACCACCACGGCTGACATCGGAATGAATCTTTTGCGTAAAGTTCCGGGAATAAACTTTGGAGCTACAGTAACCACCTGGGAGAAGCTTGTTCAAGGGTTTGCAGCAGCCGAGGAGACGTTTGAATACAATGGTAAAATCCTTTCTCAATCTCCAATTACTATCGTAAGTGGTGAATTTGGGAACCTCTTCGATCCCAAGAATAGGGAGATGGTAGACCTGTTTGTTTCACTGTGGGATTCTAAGGACGGTAATTTTGTAAAGGAGACTAAAATGGCGGGTAACGACACGATAGTTAACCCCTTCATTAATCTTCTGGCCTGCACAACTCCGTCTTGGATTTCTGAGAATTTTCCTAAATACTTGATCGGTGGAGGATTTGCCTCTCGTTGCTTGTTTATTTATGCAGACCAGAAGGAAGCTTACGTTCCCTACCCTGATGAGGTAGTTGATAGAGATTACGACAATACAAAAATAAAACTCATTCAGGATTTAGAACACATATCCACTCGGATTGTAGGGGAGTATAAGCTTACTAAAGAAGCTAGGGAATGGGGAAGAGAGTGGTATGAAAGTCATCACAAAACACAATCCAAAAGCATGGATAAATCACTCTATGGGGGCTATATTGCAAGGAAGCAGACCCATACACACAAACTAGCAATGATCCTTGCAGCATCCTGTTCCGATGAGTTGGTAGTAACACTAGACAACCTCCAGACCGCAACCCAAATGGTCACTGACCTTGAACCCGACATGCACATGGTATTCGACAACATCGGTCAAACTGACATTTCGAACGCAGCAGCCAAGATCGTTGACATTGTGCGTAATTATCCGGAAGGAATCGACTACCTAGGCCTTTACCATCAAGTCTATTCCCATTTCCCTTCCAACCGGCAATTTGAGGACGTAACAACCGGTTTATGCCGCTCAGGATTCATCACCATGCGGCAAGAAGGCACCAAGATGATCTTCCGACCGGGGGCAAATTCAAGTCGATAAAAAAGGGGCCATTAGAGCCCCTTCTGTTTGCCTTAGAATCCTCGTTATGCAACTCCATTCTTCTTATCTTGCGAGCGATTCCAGCTCAAGCCAAGAATGCCCAAAATAAGCGGCCAAAGTGCTTCCATGTCGATTGCAGGGATTGGTGGAACATACACGCCGAAGACCTCCACGATCCACGGAAGGTACGGACGAAGGATGAACTGGCTCAGAATCACCAATGCCCCAATCCAGCCGAAAGCCGGACGCCAGCCTGAAGTCCATTTGTCAGGGCTCGAAGCCTCAGCCTGATTCACCGCAACCTGAGCGTTCAGCCTGGAAGTCTCATCTGCCAACTCCGCAAGTCGCCCGTCCTGGGCCATCTTCATCAACTCAACCTTCGCCTTTGCTGCCTCCACTGGATCAGGAAAAACCTTATCCAGCACATTCGACAACAGATCAAAAATCCCACCCGCCAATAACGGATTCATACAGTATCCCTCGCAGCCAATTTTAAATTCAAAGCAATTCGCTTGGCCCAACCTTTTCCATAATCATTCCAAGTCGAAATATTGGTCATAAAATTCAACCTTTCGCTTAAAAAAAGCATCAAAACATCATCCAATGGAAGCTTATCAAAACTAGCCCGGCTAACAGGACCAAACTTCCCGTCATCCAGCACCCCGATGCCACGCTGTAACATCTTCGTAGCATTCGCCATTCCATGGTTAATCGCCGCATCAAACAACTGATAAGAAAGAGCAGGCTTAAATAAATCCATACCAAGTTTAACCCACCAGTCTTCATAATAAATTCCTTTGGCTTGTTCCAGGGTAAGATTCTTGATATCAAGCAAAGGGTATGACATTGCACTAATGCCGAACTTGGTTCCTTTTAACTCACCTTGACCAACCACGCCGGAAGTCCAATTCCCTCGGTCGGAGGCTTTGGCCTGAAACCCGCCCTCATGCCCTATAACTCGCTCAAACGCTGTCTCAAAGTCAATCTTCATTGAAACCACCCATGCTTGATAGCCCAAAGAACAAACCCTATTACGCAAACTCCAAGAACCTGCCAAAGCTTTGTAACGACTTTCTTCCCTACGGCTTGGTAGACGTCTTGAGTCAATTTTTCAATAGCCTTCTCTGCACCCCGTTCAGCCGCATGCTCTAACATCCGATCCAAGTCTTCCTCCGACAGATTCATACTTTCCTCCTATCAAACCAACGGGTAATGAAATACATCCAGTTGTCCGTAATTCTGCTCTACGGTCAAAGTGGCCCCAGGACCTGCAGACGGGCTATTCGTAACTGCATAAATAACCACATTAACGAATCCTGTAAAATCTTCCGCAAAGGGGTGCCCACAAGATCCTGCTATAAGTTGGTGATGCATTGCGGGCGTTACGTTCTCCCCCGCAGGTCGGAGGATGCACTTACTTGGGCTCATAATTGTATCCGTGGAGGAATTTCCCAAAAGGATGTAAGACCCGGTTCCCACATTATAAACCTGCTGATTCGTAACCTCTGTACGAAAAGTAACCCCTATAATGTCGCCTGCCTTGGCCGTAATAGGAACCGAAAACACCACCTTAAAGTCATAAACAACTCCATTGGTTATCAGAAGCCAGCTTACATTTTCCACCCTATCCTGATAAAGATTCATTAAAATCATCCTATAAAAGTAATGTTAGCCGACCCAGAGTCGAAAGTGTCAATGCCGTTAACGGTTGTGATTCGGATGGAATCCAGAACTCCAGCCAGAGTTTTCCCGCCATTAATAAATGCCGAAGTACTGCTCCCCGTAGTTCCTCCTGTCCCGCTTGCTATCCAAATATTCCCTTCAGTGTTGGTCAAGGTAAAAGAAGCCGTAACAGAAGTAGCGGCTGTCACCACTATCGTAACCAAGAATCCAGAAGTGCTTGTTGCCCCAGTAAGGACGTTACCGGAAGCCCCTCCCAACACGCTACTTGTATACCCTGTAGTCTCAGGGGTTGAAGCTACTCCCAACTGAACCAACAACAGACTAGTCCCGTTTGTACTAACCGCATTCAGCGTAACTGTTAATTGCTTAACTCCCGCATACACAGCCCCGGCAAAATCTACCGATGTACCTGAAGTTGTAGGTTTAGAAATAGAGCGGGTAATTTTTGCAAAATTGACTAGGGCTTGTCCTCCCTGGCCTTGGGTAAGAGTTGGGCTTGAAACCCAAGTACCGGCAGTAGCTTGAGTAGAATCAGCAAACCCGACAACCCTGTAAGCCACATTAGCCCTTGCCGTAGTTGAATAAGCAACTCCCGCTGACGTAGACGAACCATTCAAGATCGTAGTGGAGATAATTCCAGTTTCATCAAAACTAAATCCACCGAAGGCATTAATAACCGCCAGTTCCATAGTCCCTGCGTTGTTGATAGCTAACAAAGCGATTCGACTAGCCACGGCATTTACTGTACCGAGAGTGGCAGTGCTAGGAACAGTAAGGGTCAATACCGAAGAATTGGTCACACTGGTAGTTGCGCCAGAACCTGCCGTAGTAGAACGAAAGTCCAAAGAAGTAGGCTGAAAGGTAAAAGTCAAAGCATTGGCTGCAACTGTTGCAGTAATAGACTGAACTTGCTTAGAAGCTGCAAATGTAACCCAAGAAGACCAAACCCCGGCCAACTTTCTTCGGGAGTAGAAGACGAATCCAGTGTAATAAAGTTGCTCGATAACTGCCCCCTGAGCCAAGACTACTAGTTGGCCTAGATCGCTAGTAGGAGGAAAATTAGCAGCCGGGCCAGTGAGAGAAGCTGCGGTTCCCTCAAAAACCCCAATACCGGTTCGAGTATCCCAATCTACTGCCCCTATTGAACCTCTAGCGGCAACAGTTTGCCCCAAAGCTGCGGAATCAGTATCGGCAACCCCATTACTCAACCCAGTCAGCTTAAACCCTGCCATAGGTAAGTTAGCAGTAGGAGTTGATTGCCCATCCCTTGTCAAACACTTGGTCAATCCATTGGTAAAGATATCATTCAAATTAGCATTGAAAGAACTTGCTAAAATGGTTGTAAACGGAAGGGCAGGAAAATCTGGAGGAGCAAGACTGACAAAAGTTCCTGAACCATTAAAAGGCATGACGTTTACTCCTCTTCTGCGGAAGATTGTTCCGCTTGAATGGTGGAATTAAATCTTGATAAAAGGGTCTGACTGGTAAACGAACCGGGCTTGACTCGGGCAAGTTTTTTAAGAGTCTCAATGCCTTCTGGAGTCTGAAGAAGCTTACTAATATGTGCATAGGCATTTTTGTTAATTGACTCATCAATCTTGCGAAAAGTACCTCTCAGAGGAGTAATAACGTTTATACCGGCAGCTTTAGCAAATCCAGTTTTTGTACCTTCTTGGATTTCTTGGGCAGAAGTTCCTTGAGCACTAGAAGGGCGCTTAGCAGCAAGCTTGACTGTCTGAGCCCAGTTCTCCATACCTTTGACGATAGTAGATTCATCAACTCCTTGAGCCTTTGCTACTCCGGCCAGCATATCCTCCACGCCTCTCCGTTGATCTCCGGTTCCAAAAAAAGTAGCTTCAATATTCTTAGCCAAGTCAGGCTTCAATTCTCCACCTTCAGATCTTGAGGCTTTATTAAGCTTATCTCCGAACCAACTAGCTACTCCATCTATGAAGGCTTGTTTGCCATCTTTGGATTTAGCCATATCGCGCTGAAGGGTCAGAATATCACTCTGGCCGCCTGTCGCTGTTCCTCGGTTAAAAATCCCATACAAATTGGTACGAGAGGCTGGATTGGATGGATCATAACCAGACTTTTGGGCCACGGTCCAAAGCGGACCTTGCTTAGCAGGATCAACAATATCCTTTGACATTTTAGCGTAGGTCTGTTCGGCCAATCTGAATTCATCAGAACTATCAGCCATTTGTTGTTTTATCTTACCAATCTGCTCACTGAGAATACCGGAAGTCCTTCGATCCGCTTGTGGTTTTGTGTTCGTAATCCGACCCAAGTCCGACTTAGCATCACCCAGAATCCCATTAAGTTGATTCATGTTTGTAATTGGAACTTTCTTAACCTCGATCTGTTCGCCAGCAGGGTTAAAGAGAGGTTTTTCTGTATACAGACTGTTTGCTAAATCATCCAATCTCCGGCCTGCATCCGTGTTTGGATATTTCTTGGCTTCTCGTTTGAGTTGCAAAGCAAGCTTGCGGACAGAATCGACGGGCATGTCTCCGGCTTGTTCATACAAAGGTTTCGTTGCCGCAGTACGTTCCTGCCGAAGAACCTGTAAAGCCTCATCCGCAGCTTTTTGACTTTGATTAGCGATTTCCTGAGTACCTTTGGCTTGCCCTGGAAGCGTTTTCAAAGCTGCTTCGGAAGCATTAGCGATTTCCCCCGGCTGAGCCCTGAGTTGAGCTGCAAGTGGCCCCCCGGCACGAGTCTTCACTAGCAAATCTTGCAACTCGTCAATCCCAGTTTGATCGGGAGTTGCTTGAGCCAAAGTCAAATTAACACCCTGCTCACGAGCCTGAATCATCCTTTCCTTAGCAATCTGAAGCTGCAAATCACTCACGCCATCAAGAGCATCAGAGGCAAGTCTCCCTTTAGGATTAGCTCCTATAAATTTCCCCCCAATACTTCCAGCCTTTTCCAAGACTCCAGGGGCAAGACCTCCAGCCAATGAACCTACAACAGCTCCAATCTGTTCTCCATTTGGCCCGAATTGCTGGCCAGCCTTCGCCCCAACTTCACTGCCAATCCCAGCAGCGGTTCCAAGACTAAGATTGGTAGCCAAAGATCCTGGACTCACAGCTCCGGCAATTGCGCTTCCTAGAATTCTTGCGGCCCCTTTGCCTTCTTCAGTCTGAGGAACTTCATATTCACGGGGTTTGAAAAGGTAGTCAGTGGCCTCTTTAAGTAATTCGGTAGGCGCCGGAAGATCTTGCAACCCAGGAACACCTGGAATCCCAAGCTTGTCTTCCGCGTAAGAACCCCAATCGGACGCACTCTTCAAACCAGCGCTCAAGCCCTGGGGAATCGAGCCTAAGCCTGACTTAATCCCGCTTGCGGCAATTCTTCCCCCCTCTTTAACATCCTGAACTGCCCCATCCTTAACGCTCCAAGTCCCGTTGATCTTCCTTACATAATTTCTAGTTTCTTCCGGCATGGCATCCATGAATTTATCCCAAGAAACTTGGCCATTGCGAGGGTCTCCTACTTTTTCCAAGGTTTGGGCCACTTTTCCCGGCCCTGCATTGTAAGCGGCAAGGGCGAGCCGAGTGTCTCCGAAAGTGTCTTGCTGTTTTCTCAAATACGCCTGACCCAACTTACGATTGTAGTCTGCGTCACCTTTGTAAGCGGACTCGTCAAAGGGTAGTCCGGCGAGAGCAGCAGCCTCAGGAGCGGTTCCCGGCATCACTTGTGCCACACCGATTGCCCCCTTGGGACTAACAGCACTCTGGTTCCCACCAGACTCTTGAGTTTCCAACCTCCCCCATAAATCATCACTAACAGGGGCTGATTGTTTGAATTTGGTCCAAGGTCCTTCCTGGTCCTGCGAAGACTGCGAAGGCTGGGGGGTAGATTGGAATTTTTCCCATGGGCCATTCATGGCGCTTTCCTCCACGAACCTGGATCTGATGGATCACCTCCTTGGAATTGATATCCGTCCATCACATCACCAGCCTGAGGCGCAGACTGCTGCCCACTAGAGGCTGGAAACGCATCAGGATACCTATTACGCAAATACCCTTGAACAGCCTTGGCCTGCCGAACATTTTGATTGCTAATATTAGACATCTGCTCTCGAACCTTCACGGCGCCACCCGGAGTCAGCATCTGATTAGCCATTGTGTTGGCTTGTCTCCGAGCATCTTCATCCGTAATCCCTCGCCCACCTTCCTTAATAAGGTCCACGATGGAACTTTCCACCAAGGCTTGTAATTTCTCAGCATTGGCGGATTCTTCAGGCGTCGGGTTCAGGCCAAAGGTCGAAGCTATGGAAGTTAACTTATTGATAAGAGGGGCAGCTCCACCTCTAAACATCGGCTCATTTTCCAATGCTTGAAGTCTACCAATTGTAGCTTGAGTTTTAGCCTCGTTCTGCAAAACGGTATTGGAAGCATCATACCTTTCAGCATCCTTCTGCCCAAGAGTTTTACCGAACTGACCCTCTTGTTTAGGCATATTGTTGTTGATATTTGTTTGGGCTGCGGGTCGGACATAGGCTTCTCCAGGAATAACTTTAGAAGCTCCAGTATTGGCATCAATCGAGGCATATGATTGAGTCCCATCAGCATTTTGAACGATCTTCAATTGATTATCCGGTTTGACATAGCCTTGAATTCCTGTATTTTTCACACTGCCTCGATTACTGAATTGAACCAAGTTACCACTAGCGTCCATTGTCGGGGCCGTGTAGGATTCTTGAGCCCTCGGACTAAGTTGTGCAGCAAGATTGGCCATGCCTGCTTTTTGTAATTCAGGAAATTGACTACCTAAAGCCTCGGTTGTAAAACCTGGCGAACCTGGTTGATTTTGCAACCCACTCAAAGCCTCGACAAGAGCACCTTGCCTTGCTTGAGAGTTAGCTAATTCTTCCTTGTCTAAATTCCCGCCTGCATAGTTTGCTGCAAGGGCCATTAAAGGCTTGCTCAAAGCGTCCAACAAACTAGGCCCTACATAAACTTGCCCAACCATTTGCCCTTTTGATGGAGTCAGACTTTGTTGAGTCAGGGCGTCAATCAACCCTCTCTGACGGCCTATCGTCCCTTGCGCAATATCATACTCATTAGTAGCCATTTCAAGCCTCCAAGTCGTTCAAATGACTGGACAATTCTTCTTTCAAAAAAGAGTGAATAGAGCGAATTCGTTGGGCAGCCGGAGGGTAGATCAGTTCAAGATCTGCCAACCTCCCTTTATTCTCCTTCACGTAAGCGGTACAGTCCATACAATCCAGTGAGGAAGGCAATCCGCGCTTATAAGAATCAGGCACGCCATCACCAAGAAAATCGAAAACTTGTTCATTGGACCAGTCCTCTATCGGATGGAAGAACTCAATGTTTCCGAGTATGTCCCCACTTTTATAAGGTGGAGAAAGGGCATCACAATTTTTCTGACCACGAATTAGTCCAGTAATTCCGTTTTGAATCATCCAGTCGGCCATTGGTTGCCATAAATTCTTGGAACAACATTGATTGAAGGGTTGAAGAAGTGGGACATCCCTTCCGTGCATTTGGGACTTGAAAGTCGAGGCACTTACTGGAACAACGTCCACTGGCATTCCATGGTTAATAACCCAACTCGGCTGTTCACCATTTACCTCTACAAAGTGGGGAACTTTGGAGTAGATTTCATCCATATAGGCAATAGTTTCAGGATAGGCATTTCCACTATTAGCCCATAAAACTACAATTTGGTCCAGATAAGGGGTCAGTAATTTCAGACAAGCAGCGGAGTCCTTTCCGGCGCTGAATTGAAGGGCTATCACTTTGTGACGGCTGAGGAATGCTTCCAAGGCTTGAGTATTCATCAGAAAGCAACCGCAGCAGCAGCGGCAACGGTCCCTACGGTAGCCATAGTTTGACCTTTCTGGGCGTTCTTAGCATTAGAGGAATTCAAGTCCCCTTGGTATTGTCCCTGCATTGCGCCTAATAGGTCAGGAGACTGATAAGGAGTGGCTTGCGAATATGGCTGATATTGAGGGCTGGTAGGCCCTTGAACCCCTCCAAGCAACTGCGCCAAATAACCCATTTCTGTATTATATTGGCTCAAGCCTGAAATTTTGGCCTGAGTCGCAGCATCCCCATACGCATCATTCTTGCTTCGATTGAAATTAGTCAAACCTTGATCGAAACCTTCCGAACCAACTTGAAACCCCTGATTGGCTAAAGCGGCCCGAGTAGAGGCCTCGTCCTTGGCAAATCTTTCATCATACCGACCTGCAATAGACTTATAGATATCATCACTGATAGTGCCTTGGCTCGGATTGAAATTCTTTAGCAAGTCTTCCGTGCGATTGTTCTGTAAACCCTTGAGATTTTGTTGCTGTTCTAGGAGTTTTTGTTGTTCAGGGCTGAAGGTAGTCGTTTGGGTCCACTGACTACCTTTTAGGGCATCTCGAGCTGCAACCAATTTAGCCATATCGGCAGCGGCAGTCCCGTCAACTAGACCCAAGGAACCGAAACGATCCACTGCGGCCGCTGCCTCATTATACCCGGCACCATTAGATTGAGTCCAAGTAGTTTGCCCATAAGGATCTATCTGGTTAGGCCTATTGGCACTAGTCAAATATTGAGCGATGCTCATATCAGCTTGCCCCTGTTGCTGGGCAGCACTAGTGTAATCGGGGGTTTTTGGAGCGCTAGACGATCCCATTCTTTTCATCCTCTGTAAGCCATTTACAATCGGATGGGATCATTTTATAGACCAACAAATCCCTCCCATGAAGTCCAGCACTGACCAGTCTTACGTCTTCGGACCAGCCCACACTAAGTACAAATCTTTGACAAACTGCATTAGATTCATCCACCACACAACTGACGCGGAGGCAATGATTTTCAATGAAGCAGAAATGGAAGCACGCATGGAGAAACTCCTTCGTTACGGCTCCGGGACGAGAGGCCGCATGAATGAACATGTGAGAACCGTTGTAGTTTTCAAAAACGCAACCTGCTGCTAAATTCCCTTTTGAATCGAGAAGGCCGAGAGTTGTTCCACGGCCTGCAAACCAGTCCGAATCCGTCCTTTCCATAACCCAAGCACCCACCCGATTGTGCTGATGGCAAAGAAGGCTCATAACATACCCCCTTTTTCATAAATGTAATCTGTAGATTGCCAAGATACTTGAGAAGTTTGGGTTCGGATTTGCAATTTTGCGGCCACTGCAAATCCATCATTTACGCTAACAGAGTTCCACCGTTTTACGACAACAGGGCCCCCTCCCCACATCCCCACATCCCACAAAGCTACGTCCCACAAAGACCCCCCAGCAAGGGAAGCTGGAATAAGGCTATAATCTACAGACTCATCAAAATCTGTAGCTACACCAATATACATATCATAGGAGCCGGTGATTTGAAGCATAGGGCGAATCAACTTAAAGTGTTTAATGCGCCCCGGAGCTTTCAAATAGGTATAGGCGGTAAGGGCTACCCCTGTTATATAGGCACTATTATCGGAACTCCCTACATACGCCTCGACTACTGTAGTCTCGCTCCCATAGAAAAGGCGAGAATTCCATACAAAAAAACAAGAAGCATTCCAATCAGTAAATCGACACCAGGCTTGGCTGGTGGAGTTCATTACATATTGGTAGGAAGCTGTGCCTATGTAAGCTGGAACATTTACCAAGACCATGTTAAGAGATGGAAATACTGTGGTTTGCCATCCAAGATTTGATCCATACAAAGAAGCTGATTCACTAAAAGTTGGATTAATCTTATCAGAAAGTGCAATAGTCCGTTCAACACTAGCTGACT
>JAYVUF010000301.1:0-2452 GCA_043788135.1 Actinomycetes bacterium | reverse complement strand
CCCGTTCAATTTATAACCTCACGATTTCAAATGATCCGATCCACCAGGGTGTTCTTCGCGCCTGTCGCGAATTTCCAGAAATGGTCGCGGGGGAGGGTCGTTGGGCGACTCGTAAAATGCGCGAGATCCCTGGCTTATTTTTGAAGGAGGGAGCTGAGGGGGTTCTCATTGCCTCCCTCCCAGACGGGCGATCACTGGCACTCAAGATTGACGATGGCTCATCTCGAGCGGTGGCTCCGCTCCTTGTCGCAGCACTGAGAGAGTTCGGAATTGACTCAATATCCGAATCGGCACCAATCTACGGCGGCAAAAACGTGGTGGGTTCCATTCGCGCAAATATCTAGCGTGGATACACTTCTCAAATGAACCGACGGATTGCCACTTTGATGGTGCATTCCTCGCCATTGGATCAAGCTGGTGTTGGCGATGCAGGCGGTATGAATGTTTATGTCGCCGAGAACGCAAAGCGGATGGCCGCGATGGGGGTCGGTGTCGATATCTTTACTCGGCGCAATCATGAGGATCTGCCCGATCTTGTTCAACTTGCTCCCGGTGTAACGGTCCGTCATTTAAGTGCCGGGCCGATTGGCGGAGTGACAAAAGAAGAACTGCCAGAATTTATCGAAGATCTATCTCAGGAGTTCATACGCGCAATCCAAGGCAAATCCGAGTACGACGTCATTCATTCTCACTACTGGATCTCAGGAAAAGTTGGAATACCGGCAAGTAAGAAGTTAAATATTCCCCTCGTGCAAACGATGCATACAATGGCTCGCGTTAAAAATCTTAATCTTGCCGAGGGCGAGGCGCCAGAACCTGAAGAACGTGTTCTCGGTGAGATGCAAGTCGTTGCAGCTTCAAGCGCGCTGATAGCAAATACAGATTCTGAAGCCGCGAGTCTGGTTTCTCTCTACGGGGCGTGTCCCGATCTAGTTCAGGTCGTCACTCCCGGCGTGGATCTCTATACATTTACTCCTGGAAGCGGAAGGGCTGCTGCACGAAGCCTTCTGCAAATCCCGCCGGATGCCCAAGTGGTTACATTTGTCGGGCGAATCCAGCCACATAAAGGACCCGAACTATTGATCCGAGCTACCGCCGAAATGCTCTCGCACTCTCCACACCTGCGGACCAAACTTATTGTTTTTATTATTGGTGGCGCATCTGGAAGTGGAGTTGCGGAGGTGGAGAGATTAAAAGAGCTTGTCAATTGGTTTAATCTTGCCGATATTGTCCGGTTCCTTCCACCGCTTCCTCGTAGAGAACTTCCCGATTGGTACCGCGCAGCAGATTTGGTCTGCGTTCCCAGCTATAGCGAATCTTTTGGACTTGTCGCATTAGAGGCGCAGGCTTGTGGCACCCCAGTGATCGCAACTGCGGTCGGTGGATTACGAACCGCTGTTGCGGATGGTATATCCGGCGTCCTTGTTGACGGTCATGATCCACGCGCCTGGTCTTCCGTCATTGCTCGCCTTCTCGTCGAGCCACAGCGCCGCGTCCTACTCTCTTTCGGTGCTATCGAGCACGCATCTCACTTTGGCTGGGACGCAACCGCGCGAGGAACGTTAGACATTTATGATCGAGTGCTCTCGCAGTTACGCCACCAGAACGCATCCTCAGGCGGATAAGGATTGTGGCCGACATTGATCCTCGGATCACAATTGAAGAATTTTTAGAATCTCACGACATTGAATACGAGCGCCAGAACAAGGACACTTTTTTAGTAACACTCCCCGGCGAGAAAAAATTGCAGACGCACTGTGCGTTAGTCGTTGGAGACCACTCCCTGAGCATCAATGCATTTATCATTCGCAAGCCCGACGAGAACCAAGAGCAGGTCTTCGAGTGGTGCTTAAGTAAAAATGCATCCATGTATGGGGTCGCCTTCGCCATTAATGAACTCGGGGATCTCTACCTTCTAGGCCGCCTGCCTCTCGTGGTGGTAAGTGACCAAGAACTGGACCATCTCATTGGTAGTGTCCTTCAATATTCTGATGCCTCATTTAATCCACTATTAGAAATGGGTTTTGCCTCCGCGATCCGTCGTGAATGGGCGTGGCGACTTTCACGGGGAGAATCATTGGCCAATCTCAAGGCATTCGAGCACCTGCTCTAAGGGGTTGGTTTGGTATGGGCAGTTGATTCTTGGCAAGATAGTCCTATGACATACACGTTGATCCTGCTTCGCCATGGCGAGAGTGAGTGGAATGCGGAAAATTTATTCACTGGATGGGTTGATGTGCGGCTCTCGGATAAAGGGGAGAGAGAAGCAAGGCAAGCCGGTCTCCTGCTCAAGGAGCGTGAACTACTTCCTGAACTTCTCCACACATCACTTCTGCGGCGCGCCATCGACACTTCGAATTTGGCACTAGAGGCTTGTGATCGACAATGGATACCTGTTAGGCGTTCGTGGCGGTTAAATGAACGGCACTACGGTGCACTTCAAGGTAAGGAT
>JAYVUF010000300.1:0-2185 GCA_043788135.1 Actinomycetes bacterium | reverse complement strand
TCACCGGAACACTCCACGACGCAATTTTCGTTGGCGCGACGACTCGTTATCTCGTTCACACAAATCTCGGGCAGAGAATCGTTTCCACTCAACCCGATGGCGCGATGACTGTGGGAGATTCCGTAACCCTTTCGTGGGAGTCCAAAAAAGAATTCTTGGTGAATTAAACACACCAGGGAACCGCGTTCAATGGCTGAGCGTGGTCTGTTTCGAGGGAGGTACAGATGCGTAAGAAGCGTCTGTTTTCGCAGATCGCAGCTGCATCGGCAGTAGCACTAATCCTGGCCGGATGCAGTTCAAGCAGTAACAGCAAGGCGACGACTCTCCCTAAAGTCGACGCTCTAAAGGTTCTTGGCGCTGGCGAAGGTCAAGTAAATATTGTCGCTTGGGCCGGATACGTTGAGAACGGATCAAATGATCCTAAAGTTAACTGGGTATCGGATTTCGAGAAATCAACTGGCTGCAAGGTTAATGTAAAAATTGGTTCGACATCAGATGACATGGTCGCCTTAATGAAAACTGGCGAATACGACGTAGTCTCGGCCTCAGGTGACGCATCACTTCGCCTTATCTATGGCGGCGATGTTGCACCAGTTAACACATCTCTTGTTCCCAACTATGCCGACATCTTCAGCGATTTGAAAGATCAACAATGGAATTCGGTCAATGGAGTTGCCTACGGAATTCCGCACGGCCGTGGCGCAAATCTTCTGGCCTACCGCACCGACATCGTCAATCCGGCACCGACTTCGTGGGGCGCCGTCTTCGATGCCAACTCGCCATATAAAGGCAAAATCACCGCATATGACTCTCCTATCTATATTGCCGATGCCGCGCTCTACTTGATGAAGACTCAGCCAAGTCTGGGCATCAAATATCCGTACGCACTAGATCAAAAGCAGTTTGATGCTGCGGTGGCACTCCTAAAAGTACAGAAGCCACTTATTGGTGAATATTGGAGCGATTACCTCAAACATGTTGCCTCATTGAAATCAGGGGGAACTGTCCTCGGAACCACCTGGCAGGTAAACATCAACCTGGCACAGAGTGAGGGCGTAAAAGTCGATGGGATCAAACCAGTAGAAGGTTCCACTGGATGGTCAGATACTTGGATGATCAGCAGCAAGGCAAAACATCCAAACTGCGGGTATATGTGGATGGACCACATCGTCTCGCCAGCGGCCAATGCCGCTGTTGCCGAATGGTTCGGCGAAGCCCCATCAAATGCGAAAGCATGTGGTCTAACTTCCGATAAGAACTTCTGCACTACTTTCCATGCTGCTGATCAGGCATATTGGAAGGACGTCTACTACTGGAACACCGCAACACAGGCTTGCCTGGACGAGCGAAAAGATGTGAAGTGCGTTCCATACTCAGATTGGGTGAAAGCTTGGTCCAGTCTGCGTAACGCTTAATTGATTTATAGCTGAAAGGATGGCGGGGTGAAGAGTTCTGTCGCTACGTGGATGCACAAGCGACCGAAACTTCGCCTCGCCGCCCTTCTTGCCGCCCCAACTCTCTGGTTGGTCGTTGCATACCTGGGCGCACTTGGCGCTCTGCTCGTTACCGCTTTCTTCACAATCGACAGTTTCACCGGCAATGTCGTGGCGAAATTCAATCTCGGCAACTTCCACGACATGCTTACCGATCCCGCTTACCGAAATGTCGTACTACGCACACTGGGCATAGCGATTTCCGTGACTATTGTTTGTGCAGTTTTTGCGATTCCTATGGCCTTCTTTATGGCAAAAATAGCGAAGCCGCGAAGTCAAAAAATTCTTGTTGCTCTGGTGCTTACACCCTTGTGGGCCTCATACCTTGTGAAGATCTATGCCTGGCGAACCATGCTGGAACCGAACACCGGCGTAATCGACTGGATCCTCGGACCTATCGGAATTCACTCACCGGGTTTTGGTGGGCCGGCAATCATCATCGGACTTTCCTATCTGTGGCTTCCGTATATGATCCTGCCAATTTACGCCGGACTCGAGCGTCTACCAAATTCACTGCTTGACGCCTCTGGCGACTTGGGCGCGCGAAACTTTCACACATTCAGGCGAGTAATTCTGCCGCTCATATTTCCCAGCCTTGTCGCAGGGTCTATGTTCACTTTCTCGCTGACTCTTGGTGATTACATTACGGCACAGATCATCGGGGGAAAACTCCAAATGCTCGGCAACGTGGT
>JAYVUF010000299.1:0-3212 GCA_043788135.1 Actinomycetes bacterium | reverse complement strand
TGAGCCGCGATCCCGCGACTTGCTGTTGCCTGACTGGTTTCTAAAACAGTCTATCCTTCCTGATGTTGTCCCGGAGTCTAAAAGTGAATTAACCGCAATTATTGTTGAACTAAATAGGTCGGCAACTAGCTTGCGTCGACTACCGCCACTCCGCTTATGGAGAGGAACGCAAAGGCGCGCGTGGGCTAGGTGCACCAGGCAATTTACTCCGTACTTCAATGCTGCGCTACGTGCAAGCCCGTCCTCGCCCGTTCCTTATGTTATGTCTTCGATTATTGGAACTGCCTTCAATTATACTTGCACCCCCAAGTCTCTTTCCGAATCAAAGGCAGCGCTGCCTTCACAACTTAGAAAGGCTGAGACTCTCGCTTTTCAAGATAGGCTGCATGAGGCAGCCAAAGTAATTTTTTCTAATGGTATTGCTCCTCCCAGCGAAGCAGTTTATTCGCGTCTACAAGCTCTGCATCCACCGCTGAAAGCGGAAATCCCAGAAATTCATGCACTCCCCGATGAGCAATTTAAAATTAGCCCTGAGGACGCGAGTTCACTTCTCTTTCGCAACTGTTCAGAAACGTGGAAATCAATGGACCCCTTTGGCTGGTCAACAGCACTCTTGCACCTAATTCGGGCATTCGAGCCAGAAGAAGGCCCCAGCTTTTATGATTTAGTTGCTGGATTGGTGTCAAAAATTGCGAACTGTGATGTTTCAGACTCTGTTGCTTTTATTTTTACGACCGGGGCCCTAATTGCACTCAACAAGGACACCGAAGAAGTTCGCGACCAACGGATTGAGAACGGCCTAGATCCCAGAGAAAGGCCAATTAATCAAGGAACCCTTTTTCTTAAGCTTGCATTTGATTTAGCTCTCAGATCTCGTGAAGCACAGGAATGTGCAAAATCATTCAACAAGGACTTGGCTCAAAGCGGGGCATGGAACTAATTTCTCACTCCTGTGCTGCTTTTTACAAGGAAGGGTATGCCATTCTCAAGATGGATGCGTCCAATGGCTTTCAAGAAATTCGAAGAGAAAAGATGCACAGAGCAATTGAAAGAAGATGCCCCTCTCTACTCGGGCTGTTTCAGAAATACTACCGCTACGACTCCATTGGCCTCTATAATACTGGCCAAACGATCGAAACTATCAGCATTGAAGAGGGCTGTCGAATGGGCTGCAAGCTAGCAAGTTTTGGGTTTGACGTAACAGCGCAAGACATTTATATTGGTGTGCAAGAGCAACTAGATCGCACAAGATTGGAGGAATCAAAAAACGACTTCTCCTTTGTGAAAGCAGCGACAGACGATGTTTTGGTGGTAATAAAAGCGCATAGATCTAAGCCCGAGGCACTTTTCCGGAGAGTTCGTGCAGTTCGCAAGAAGATTGAAATAGAGGCTCAAAAGGTCGGTCTCTCGTTCGAAAATGACAAGGAACAACTATTGCTTCCACCTGGCTGGGATCTGCCAACTGATGAATCCGAACTACCAGGGATCCAAGTCTGCTCTGACACGCTAGACGATGTGCTTGATCAAGGAATTGAAGTCGTAGGAACCCCTATTGGTTCTGAGAGTTACTGCAAGAAGATAATTGCAGATAAAATTCGTGAGATGAAACAACGAGGAGATGTTACGAAGTTGCACCCACAAGCCGCAACTAAAATTTTATTTCAATGTGTTGCTGCTGCTCCAGGCTACTTAGCTCAAGTTTGCCATCCTAGCCTAACAAAGCTGTCCCTACACTGTTTTGACAGAGACGTCTGGAGATTGTTAATGGCCATCTTGCAAGAAACCGGCGTGGACAACTTGGACTGGTGCACCGTTGGGAAAAGAAGGCATAATGTTTGGCTCCATCTTCCAACAAGAATGGGAGGAGCAGGCCTTCGCTCGTGGTTCACCATTGCAGACTATGCATGGTATGCCTCCATCGCGGAGTGCACGGTCGTTCAGGATGTAGATTTTCAGCGTGCACGCAAGTTTATTAAGGCAGAGTGTAAAGAGGCGCATGCCCTCGCTATGGTTGCGCTCGGAGGTGCGAGCTATGTGAACCAAGCCGACTTTGAATTTATCCCACCAGAAGAAAACGATGTTCTTTACAACTCAGATTACTACACCCACCTCAAAGCAGACCTCGATCCTAAACTCCAGAAATGTTTCGCGGATTTTCTTGCCATGAAAGAGCTTAAAAAGCTTGCATCTCCAGCAGAATTAAAGGAATCACACGTGACCAAGAGCGAAGTTGTTCGCTCTCTGTTTGCGCGTCAAAAATGTGGCGAAACTGTGCTGACTCAGCTGTTTACCGCAAATCTCAGCGACCATGAATCTCGTCTCACGAAAGCGGAGTTCATCCTCTCGGCTAGGCAATTTTTGTCGATGCCGGCTCTTAAAATACCTAGGGGTGAAATCGTTATGCTTACGTGTGGATGTGAAGTCCAAAAATGTCCGACTGTGAGTTGTGGTGGTGCTATTATTGATCCTGCAGGAAACCATGCAATGAACTGCCATGCTGGCATTGGGGCCAAGAAAGCTACTCTCTTGGAGCGCTCGCTTGAACGCGTTTTTCGCAAAGCGGGAGGACGATCGGACAGACAACCCGCAACCACACGACTTCTAGGTGATGTGATCTCCAAAGAAGAGGTAAGCGTGTTATTCACAGGTGGGCTCAATCAAGAAGAAACCAAAGCGCACGCAGAGCTTGCGTTAGAACTCGTCGATGCACTACAGATGGCACCAAGCGCAACCAGAGAATCAGTGCTCGCTGAAGTCCGAAGTCGTTTGCCCGAAATGAAAGATGATGCGAAAGCAGCGAATAACACGCTGCGCTTCGACCTGTGCATGGCCGCGCCTTATCCGATCACGCTCCCTAAGGAGCTCTGGCTGGATCACGCCATCGTACACGAGACCTGTGATTCATATCGCGAACATATTATCACAGATTTAGAAGCGGGCCAAGATCCGGTGAAATCGTATCCATTCCGACGAACGCAAGCAACGAAGCGACGGAAATATGCAGCCTTAATCGCCATTGCTACTCACCTTTCAAAGCAGAAACTGCTCGAGTTCCAGCCCTTCTTCCTATTTCCAGTTATTTCAGCACTTGGCTACTTGAATGACGATGCGACCTCAATGTTCAAATGGATGTGCAAAGTTGCCAACAAGAACCTCCCAAAGAAGCGAGACGATGGAATTGCAATTGGAGTCTTGAAGAACCGCTACAAGAT
>JAYVUF010000298.1:0-2736 GCA_043788135.1 Actinomycetes bacterium | reverse complement strand
ATCTAGGCGGAAAGTCCTGGGGGCCGACTTCGCTAAATCAAATCCTACGAAATACCAATTCCCTCTGCGACTTCCGAGTCCATAGGGATTGATTGTTCGCGGGGCGGTTGACAAATCGTCGGCCAAATAAGTAAATGAAATGGCTCGCCTTTCCAATATTGCTTGGGAAAGTGGTTGAAAATTTTCGGAGACAATGCTCAGACGTGGCGTGAGCATTGGGATGGCATCAAAGTCTGATTCAATTCCCATTGACTTCAATTTGAGAAGCGCAGATTGGGCACTTTCATTCAGGGCTGCTCCGCGCCAGGCCTCTGCCGCCATGGAGAGTAAAGCGACATCGCTCCCAGTGACTTCAGCGAGATGTAGCGAGTAAGTTTCAGGCAAGATTCGATATCCAGGTTCGTCCTCAAAAGTTGGGTCTACTCCGCGCACATCAATGATGATTCCTAAAGTTCGAAGTGCATCCTTATCTCTTTCAAACATACGCTCTGTAGAGTCATCGACCCCCTCGTATCCTTCTACGCTGCGGAAGATTTCGGCTTTGGTAAGATAGCGACGCGTTGCGAGCAACGCCATCGTCAAATTGACAAGTCGCTCAGTCCTGCGAGATGTCATCGTAACTTCCTTTCGATGGGCGTCGACGGCGTGCCAATACTTCTACGCCCGGTGCCATGCGGCGAGATTGAATCAGAAAACCAGTGTGCCCGATCATTCGATGCTGTGGTCGAACCGCCAATCCTTCATGGTGCCAACCCCTCACTAAAGATTCGGAACTTTCTGGCTCCGTAAAATTTCCATCCGTTTTCAGAGCTTCGGCTGTTACGGATAATTGAGTGGTGGTAGCGACATAAGCAAGAAATACTCCCCCGGGCCGTAAGACTTTGGCAGCTAATGGGATGCATTCCCAAGGAGCCAGCATGTCCAGAATTACTTTATCGAAAGTTTCTTCGAATTCTTGATCCTGCAAAGAACCGACTCGCAAACTCCAATAATCGGGTACGCCCGAGAAATAATGCTCAACATTTGCGCGGGCATTTTCTGCGAAGTCCGTGCGTCGCTCTACGGAGAGAACCGATCCACTGGGTCCAACTGCGCGCAGCAATGAAAGGGTGAGCGCTCCACTTCCGACGCCTGCTTCCAGCACGCGCGCACCCGGATATATATCGGCAAAACCAACGATGAGAGCGGCATCTTTGGGATAAACAATGGTCGCTCCACGGGGCATAGAAAGCACATAATCAGCAAGAAGTGGCTTGAAGGCGGTGAATTTGAGTCCCCCACTGGTCGCGACAACCGAGCCTTCCGGCACTCCAATAAGTTCATCATGCACAATCCAGCCCTTATGGGTATGCCATTCGCGTCCAGGAGTAATTGTGAAGCTATACAACTTCCCTTTGGGGTCGGTTAGTTGAATTCGGTCCCCGACCGCAAAGTAACCAGGAGTAGACACGGGAGCATCTTAGGCTGGACCACGCACCAATGCCGAGTAACTTGACCCCTATGGAGAAGATTCGCCTTTCCCCCAGCCGGGTAAATGATTTTTCAAATTGCCCCCAACTCTACAAATATCGAGTAATTGAGCAGAAGCCTGAAGGAATTAGTTTGGACGCAGAGAGAGGAACGCTCGTTCATTCAGTATTAGAAGCCCTCTTCGACGAAGAATCGGATTCTCGGACGCTGGAACACGCTCTCAATCTGATGCCAAACATTTGGAAAGCCCAAGTTGAAAGTAAACCAGAGTTAAGTCAACTCGTTCCAGAAGTTAAGGAGTGGTTTGATCGAGTTACATCGCTTTTAACAACATATTTTGATCTCGAAGAACCGCGTTCTTTTGAACCTACTTCACGCGAATTGCATCTCGAATTGGATTTAGCGGACGATATATATTTGCACGGGTATGTTGATCGACTCGATATTGCCCCTACCGGGGAGGTTCGCATAGTCGACTATAAGACTGGCAAATCTCCGCGCACGCCATGGCAAGAAAAGGCGTTCTTTCAACTCCGAGTTTATGCCTTGATATATTGGAAGACCACTGGAGTATTACCCCGCGACCTCAAATTAATTTATTTAGGAGATGGAAAACTGTTAATAAGCAAGCCAACAGTTTTCGCGCTTGAGGAGACTGAAGAAAAATTATTTGAAATAGCCGCGCAGATTCAAGATGCAATGTCTGCTGATATTTGGCCCACTAAGAAATCACGATTATGTGATTGGTGTTCCTTCAAACCAATTTGCCCGGCACATCAACCGTGAGAGTTCCACTCTCTATGTAGATCTTGCAACTTGGCCATTGATAGATCGCGAACCGAAGAGACAACTGCCAGCCTCCCACTGGGCGCAATGGGTACAAGATGAGGAATCGCTACTACCCAGGCGCCACTTGCCATCGCAGCTTTAACTCCGTTGGCAGAATCTTCGAGAATCAGGCAGCGAGATATGTCGACTCCCAGATGATTTGCCGCTATCAGGTATCCTTGTGGATCTGGCTTTACCCGCGTCACATCATCTGATGAGACTGATATTCCGAAATTCGCATTCTTAATATCCGAAATTGCAGCATTCACGAGAACTCGGGGGCTAGCCGAAACGAGGGCTGTAGGAATTTCGATAGCTGCGCAAAGGTCAAGCAAACCATTCGCGCCATCCATCAAAGCAACTCCGTGCTGAAGTTTCTGCACCATTCGCTCAATTAAGGAATTGGTGAAAAACTCCGGAGACTCTTTAAAATCAGCC
>JAYVUF010000297.1:0-2389 GCA_043788135.1 Actinomycetes bacterium | reverse complement strand
CAGACTCGGTCGGAATTGTCCTTGGTGGCTCTGGAAACGGCGAACAGATCGCCGCAAACAAAGTCAAAGGGATACGCGCCGCTCTTGTGTGGAGTGTCGAGATCGCAAAGCTGGCACGCGAACATAACAATGCGAACGTCATATCCATCGGAGGTCGAATGCACTCACCCGAGGTATGCAAAGAACTGATCGATACCTTTATCGCGACCCCTTTTAGCTTAGACGAGCGACATATGCGTCGCATCGGGCTAATTGCAGATTTCGAAAATGAAGGTACGGTCTAATTTGTTCTGTAAATCAAATCCGTAATTTCATGATCTTTTCGCAACCCTTGTCCTTCAAATCGCGTTAACGGGCGCCACTCAGGACGGTTCACCTTTCCGCCAGTAAAAAGTGGCGACAGTTCAAATCGCTCCTGCATCCATAACGCATACGGGCCCCAGTCCGTCGCCATGTGAATTGTGCCGCCCGCCTTCAATTTCGAGGCAGCCAAGGAAATAAATCCTTCATTCACTATGCGACGCTTGTGATGTCGGGTCTTTGGCCAAGGATCTGGAAAGAACAGGTGTATTGCATCAAGTGACGAATCAGGGATCATATTCTGTAGAATCAGATGTGCGTCCTCATCCATGAGGCGGATATTAGATATGTCATTCGCATCGATCGACGACAATAATTTGCCAATTCCGGGTTGATGAACATCTACCGCGAGAAACCCGGTCTGCGGAAAAGCCTGGGCAATCTCAACGGTTGCCTCCCCCATCCCGAATCCAATCTCCAATACCACTTGGTTCGCCCCAGGAAAGATAGTTTTGAAGTCTAGTGAGGTTGGACTCATATCGATGCCGTATGTCGCCCATAAGCGCGTACGCGCATCCCCTTGGGCAGCCGTGATGCGGGTCCCGCGCAATTTGAAACTCTTGATCGTAGGGGTGTCCACGCCCCTACCCTTTCATGATTGGATTGCACTGGATAAATCAAAGTAAAGATCCGCAAAGCCTTCATCAAGGGAGAAGAAAGTGCCAGGAGTAAATCTCACACACAAAGAGGCCAAAGAACGCGCGCAACTGATCAAAGTAGAGAGCTACGACGTTGACCTAGATCTCACGTCCGGCTCGGAGACTTTTATTTCGAAGACGACCATCAAATTCGCTGGGTTAAAACCAGGAGCAGCCACCTTTATCGACGCCCTGGGCAAATTAGTTATCTCCGCATCACTTAATGGAGCCACCCTTGATACCTCCAACTTCGACGGCGAAACGATCCACCTCCCGGCCATAGCCGAGAGCAATGAACTCAAACTCACCATGGAAGCCAATTATTCGAAGTCAGGCGAAGGCCTGCATCGATTCGTTGACCCGGCAGATGAAGAGGTTTACCTCTACACCCAGCACGAGACAGCTGACGCGCGTCGCACTTTTCCGTGCTTTGATCAACCCGATCTTAAAGCTACCTTTGCACTTACCGCTCTCGTCCCGTCTCATTGGGAAGTTATTTCAAACAATGCCCCAGAATCTGTAGCTGAAGTCGGCGCCACAACAAAGCGATGGACCTTTAAGCGCACGCCCGTTATTTCCACGTACCTGACTGCGATCGTCGCGGGCCCCTACGCAAAAGTTGAAGACGTCTACAAAGGCACGAAAGATATTCCACTTGGGCTTTACTGCCGCAAATCGCTTGCTCCGCATATGGACTCAGACGAACTCTTCAAGATTACAAAGCAAGGTTTTGCTTGCTACGAAAAGGAGTTTGGTCTTGCCTACCCATTTGATAAATACGATCAACTTGCGGTGGCTGAATTCAATTCAGGGGCGATGGAAAATGTTGGCTGCGTAACTTTTGCGGAAGATGACTTCGTTTTCCGTAGCAAAGTGGCGGAAGAGGCATACAACTGGCGCGCAAACGTCATTCTCCACGAAATGGCGCATATGTGGTTCGGTGACCTGGTCACGATGACATGGTGGGAAGACCTCTGGCTCAATGAGTCCTTCGCTGAGTGGGCTTCGTATTACACCCTCGCACTAGCCACGGAGTTTAAGAACTCTTGGACGGTCTTCAATTCTCATCGCAAAGACTGGGCATACCGACAGGATCAACTTTCTTCGACTCACCCAATTGTCGTATCTATGGAAGATATGGAGGCGGTCCGTACCAACTTTGACGGAATTGCCTACGCCAAAGGCGCATCCGTTTTACAGCAGCTTGTCGCCCACGTTGGAAAAGACCAATTCATGGAAGGTCTCCGCAAGTATTTTGCGAAGCACGCGTGGGGAAATACGACTTTGAACGATCTCCTCATCGAACTTGAGGCCGCTAGTGGACGTGATCTAAAGCCTTGGGTAAAGACATGGCTACAGACTGCCGGTGTAAATACCCTTCGCCCGAAACT
>JAYVUF010000296.1:0-2751 GCA_043788135.1 Actinomycetes bacterium | reverse complement strand
AACCAAAAGTAATTACTTTACGCCAACAATTTTCCTTTATGGACCCAGGGTACCAATCGGAATCACCGCGACACCATCTGCTCGTCTATAGGCGTATCCAGTTCCACAGATTACAGCCAAAAATTGAGGAGAACCTGATTGTCTTCTGTCAATAAGTTTCTCGAATTTAATTAATTTCGCAGCGGCTTCGTCAATTGATCCCAACCCTAACTTGACTTCAAAAGCGCCCCATCGCCCATCGGCCAGTTGAACGATGGCGTCAATCTCAACGCCTTTGTTATCTCTGTAATAAAAAACCTCACCGTCAAGAGGTTGTGAAAAAACACGTAGATCCCGTATCACTAGAGATTCGAAAAGTAGACCCATAAACTCTGGATCATTCAAAAGGCGATTCGCACTTCCCGAGAGAGCCGCAACCGCGAGTGAAGGATCTACAAAGTGTCTCTTAGGAGTCGTTCGAAGGATTGCTTTGGATCGTAAATGCCCAGCCCACGCAGGCTGGTTCTCAATTATCAGAAGTCGTTCAAATACCTCCATATATTCGGAAATTGTATTTCGGGATATTTCTCCATCCGATCCACTGGTGTCTGCGGCAAGAACCGTGATTGCAGCCTCTGTTGATACATTACGGCCGAATGATTTAAGGAAACGATCCAATTTAATTGGATCTCGATTGCCTTGAAAACTGCGCTTAACATCGACCTCTCGAATTTGTTTTAGATAATCGCGAGCGAAACGAGTTGCACTTTCTGGCGACCTGTTATTTTGAGCGGGCCAGCCACCTATTACGATCCGTTCAGCGATAACTTCCCTTGTTAGGCCTGGGTCTAATGCGCTTCCAACATTTCCTGCCATAAGTTCACTAAGAGACATCGCCCCGTTACTTTGACCTGTTTCAAATAAAGTCATCGGCCGCATTCGCAAGACCGAGAAACGACCAGCACCTGCGTGCCTCCGAACATCGTCTGATGGGACTGATGAACCAGCGAGTATAAATTGCCCTGGCAAGTTTCGGGCGTCTACTTCATGTCTAACCAAATTCCATAATTTAGGCTCAACTTGCCACTCATCCAACAGCCGTGGGACTTCCCCTTTTAAAACGACGCTCGGATCCACCGCCAACACTTGTTGTGCTCTCAAGTCAGAATCGAGTATTACCCAACTGCCTGCCACTCGTCTTGCAGTTTCGCTCTTTCCACAAGCTTTGGGTCCTTCAATGAGAACTGCCCCTGCAGAGGAGAGGCGCTGGACTAATTCAGCATCAACAATCCTTGGCTGATACACCATCATTACCTCCCTACCGATTTCACCGTGCAGATTGTACCGATTTTACCGTGCAGATTATACCGGTTCCACTGAACAAATAATATAAATCCTCAGAGGGGGTTGGTAACCTAAAATAGAATCTTTTGGAAGAGACGGGGTTACCTGATGGCGAATAATCGCTCAAGATTTGCTTTTTCTGCCCTGGCTTTTTTAGTTTTGCTTACTCTCTTAAGTATTAATTCAGAGGCTAGAGCCTCGAATCTCCCCCCAGATCCTTATGGCTACGGTCAATTAGGCGTTCACCCATATTACTTAACCCCTTTTGATCAGAAAGTCTTTGAAGTAACAAATCTTTATGACGGCATAAATGTAACTAGTAATGAGGAGTTTGTTCTCTATGCCGGAGGTTTGCGCAACGGTTCCAGTGGGGTAAAAATCTATGCTCAAAAAGGCAAGGTAAGAAAATATATTGGAACTTATCTTTATCCCGGGGTAAAGCTATTGACCGCTTTTGATATAGATGGCCGTGAAGTCGGTTTAGCTGACTCTAAACATGCAATTTACTTGGCATTTAATCCCATCAAGCATACTTTTCGCAGAATTAAAAATTTATGCTCTTGGGGGACTGTTACACCTATGAGCTACCATCTCATGAATATGCAAGAAAAAAGTTTTATAAAAAAGTATTTCTTAAGTAAGAGAGTTTCCTCTCTGAAATTGGACCCCAAAATGCAAAATGTTACATTATCTTCAGCATATGCGGGGTGGCATGAATGTGTAAATTTACCTATTCCTAATAGCAATGACTTCACTCCAAATAGTGATGACACTACTTCGACTAGCGGCTGGGAAGGATGGGCTCCATTGAGCGCCACTAAGGCTTATCGTTTTAACGCTTCTTATAAAAGTAACGCAAATATGAATAAACAGATGGGTCAAGAGTCCTTCGGCCTCGTTGTGGTTCATGGTAAATATTCGGTTATCGCTTCGTATGGCCCCTTAATAACCCCTTAATAAATTAATCAATTTGGCTGTAAATTTTATTGTTGGCTCTCGCTAACTTTGCGAGTTTACAAAAAAGAAAGCGTCTCGCATTAGGAGTTTTACTCCAGTGCGAGACGCTTTTTGTGCAATCTAGAATTATCGAACTTGGATGTCATCCAAACGAACTGCTTCACCTGAACCTTGAGATTCAAATGGAGTGAAGTCATATTCATCGTAGGCAGCGTAGACCGCAGCCTTGGCTTCTTCAGTTGGCTCAACCCGCACGTTGCGATAACGAGCAAGTCCAGTTCCAGCAGGGATGAGTTTTCCGATGATGACGTTCTCTTTGAGACCGAGCAATGGATCGCTCTTCTCGGCAAGCGCAGCATCGGTAAGAACCTTTGTGGTCTCTTGGAAGGATGCTGCCGACAACCATGACTCGGTTGCTAGAGATGCCTTCGTGATACCCATTAGTTCCGGACGACCAGATGCTGCCTTGCC
>JAYVUF010000295.1:0-2059 GCA_043788135.1 Actinomycetes bacterium | reverse complement strand
TGAGAGATGGCTACGAAGAACAGAACAATAGCTAAGGTAGCAGCCGTAGTGAACCCCGCCCAAAACTGTCCCGAACAAATCCAGCATAACCAATCTGGGATGTGTATGGTGAAATTCATGCTTCAATTTTGTTTGCTACTACTCTTCTCCTTCGGATAGGAGTTTCGGCGACATATGGAGTCAGGAGGATGTCTAAGGGGAGCCATTCCCCTTTTATAAAGAACTCGTCACCAATCATAGTAGGAAGACCTTCTGGCAACAAACGCCATACCGATTGCACTTTGGCGATCAAAGAAAACGGGTAATCAATCTTGTACATGAATACGTCATAAGGGCCGTTCGGTATTGGGTAGCCATGTAACACCCGATATAGAATCACGTCTCCCACAAACACGTCAAAGATTTCCGAACCCACAGCCACCACCTCCCCAATATCTGGGGCTTTTTTCTCCAAGTCGAAGCGTTCCACATCAGGAAGCTCCAGGAGCATAGGGACGGCGTATTGCTTCGTGTATTTCACGATCATCGTCATTCCAGTGGGAGCGCGTACGATACGCTCTGGAATGACGATGAATTTCCCTGTGCGTTTCTTCTTGGGGGCGGATGTGGCCATGTTAGGAGTTCAACAGATGCTTGATATATTCTACCTCTTCGTCGCTGGGGTAACGGATGGTCTTGCCGCCGTCTTCGGAAACTGAGACGGAAACAGTAAGATCATCACGTCGAGCCACCACAAACTGTTTCTTGGGACCTTTTTCTTTCTCCGTGGCAGCGGCAGCATCTCGCTGAGCCTGTGCTACGCGTTCAATATCGACGTGTTCTTTGAGCATTCGACAGACGCTCGCCGGTTCCATGATCTTGAAGAAGATTGGATTTTCGGAGCCGTTCGGGATTTCATCCAGACCAGCGGCCCTGGCCGTCTGATAGAGGACGCAATCACCCACTTTGATTTCCTTAACGTCTTTACCCACGGAGACAACTTCTCCAACGTTGTAGGTTTTATCGCCTGCGACATTGGAATCTGGAAGGATGATACCTCCAGATGTCATATCGGCAATGCAATACAGACGGGTGTCTTTGACAATGAGTTGATTCCCAATAGCGCCATCGGCCACTACTTCGGCGGGAATTTTTACGATTTGTTTGGATGCAAGTTCTACCATCCAAATCAAGAAATCTAAGAAAGGATGACTAGGTGTTACGCACCCAGTCATCCCAGACCGCTATACAGTAGCGGGTGTTGCCCAACCATGTGCTTTGAGTTCGCGTTTGGCTTTAGCATCGCCACCACGCGCATCTTCGATCAGTTTTGATCGGACTTTGGCGTCATGTCCAGGCAGGAATTTTCCTTGCTTGGGAGTACCGCCGCAACCACAGGCACACTTTTCATGTTTTTCATGTTTGCTCACTTGTTTTACCTCCTTTCTGGCAGAAAATAACACTCTCGCCGATGCCTGTCAATATACTTGATTAACGCTGGGTGTTGATATGATACCCAAACATTGCATCTCTGTCGTGCTGGAGATGGAGGAGCCATGGTATATCTAAGCTCTCCTTACCTACGCTTAGGCGAAATTGCTGATCACTCTTGCACTTGGAGAATTTTTGTCGCCAGTTCCAGTCCTTGGATTGTCCTGGCTCCACATAGAACTGACGACTCCGCATAAAGTTACCATTAACGATTTGGCAGAATCCAGCCCCTATGGAAGCTTTGGGTATTGATGGGAGAGTAGATGCTTGTTCAAAGGCCCTTGGTATTTCATCGGGATAAGCAAAAGCACCAACCAATGCTTCCGTTTCTTTCAGTAAGGTGGAATGTCTGCCGGTGTACAAACAGAGTGTGGAGTCGTGATAATGTACTAGCGCCTGCTGCAGTTTGTTCAAAAATCCGCATGGGAACACCATATCTGCATCTGTGAACAACAGCCAGTCTCCAGTAGATTCTAATACTTGTCGATTTCGCACGTATCCTCTATATTGAAATTCCTCTTCATCGGGATAACAAATGCTCTTAATAGGGAGCTTCTCAAAGTGGTCGATCACCGATTGCGTCTTACTG
>JAYVUF010000294.1:0-2153 GCA_043788135.1 Actinomycetes bacterium | reverse complement strand
GCGGTCGAACGCTGGCGTTGTTTTCTTCCTGGCGCGGTGTCGAACTTGCCGATTCCCACCTGCGATCCGTTCTGTCAGAGTAAAAAATTCCGATCATTACACAAAAGCGAGGCGACAGCGTAGGGGTCTTGGTCGAGCGATTTGCCAAAGAACCAACTTCAATTCTCTTAGGGACTATCTCATTGTGGCAGGGCATTGATGTCCCGGGTCCTGCTTGTACTTTAGTTACGATCGACCGGATTCCATTTCCTCGCCCGGACGAACCAGTCATGAGCGCTCGCGCCGCCGCCGCAGATGCCGCTGGTGGCAGTGGTTTTATGCAAGTATCGTTGCCGCGCGCGGCGTTGCTGTTGGCTCAGGGAACTGGTCGTTTGATTAGATCTCTCGATGATCGTGGCGTTGTTGCGATTTTGGATTCTCGGATTGTGACCAAGCGCTATGGCTCGATACTTCTTAATTCCATGCCGCCATTTTGGCGTACCAGCGATGGCGCTGTGATTCGGGAATCACTGAAACGATTACACCAAGAGTTCAACCAGAATTTGGTGTAACGCTGGCCAGGATTTCGCAAAACTTGGATGAAGATCTTGATGGGTGACGCCATCAAATGGTACCCATTCAATTTGTTGGGATTCATCATTCATTTCGTGGGCAACTAATGCGGCATCAGCCGCAGCGATTATCGTGTGATACTGCCAATTTCCGTGATCATCATTAAAGGTGCGAATCGGGGTTAAAAGGTGAGCATCGATGCCAATCTCTTCTTGAGCCTCCCGGATCGCAGCCTGGACTGCGCTTTCATGGGAATCTCTGGCGCCGCCAGGAATTCCCCAAGTATCACCATTGTGAACCCAAGGCGCGCGGTGTTGCAGCAATACCGTGTTATCTCGAACCAATAACAGACCAGCTGCGCCGTATAATCCCCAATGACGATGTGAACATAGGCAATCAATCCAGCCATCGCCATCTCTAGGTGCCACAACGCTAGCGTGTCATGAAAGTATGCGCTTCGTTACCTGAACCTGGGTTTTGCACAATTTTTATCTTGCACAGTTTTTCCATCGCCCAATTGCCCTAACTTACTTCTCATGAAATCTCGCTGGAGCATTCTCTTTCTGGTCATCGCCATCAGCTGTTTCGCCGAACCACCACTTCACGCAGCTAGCTGCGTTACGAAAACCTGCATCAGCGTCACAACAGATCCACAGCACGGTGGAATTATCATCACTGCGACAAAGAATTCACCGGGTAGTCACAGTTTGCCGAAACCCAAGCGCCCAACGCCACACCGTCCAATTGTTAAGTCAACTAGTCAACCCATTAAAAAATCGACTCGCCGGAGCCCGCCGATTACCCCACGAATTACTACCCAGGCTAAGAGGGTCTGGTATCCCAAAAAAGTGAGCGACCGGACTTTTACGCCGAAGGTCGTAGCCGCAGTTTCGCTTACCGATCAGCTGACACAGTTACTTCCGATGGCCGCGATCCATTTCCAACCAGAGCCCGAAGCTCTGACGCAGGTACCGGTAAATTTTTGGACTGATACCTCGGCGTTATTTACTACGGCAACCGTAATCTTGGGAATCAATGTCGGAGTTGTGTTGCATCCGACTTTGCTTTGGAACTTTGGAGACGGCTCTTCCCTACAAACTCAAAATTCTGGTGCGAACTTCCCCATGGGCAGGGTTTTGCACACCTTTCGAGAGCCCGGCCAATTTCTAGTGACACTCACAGTTTCTTGGGCTGGAACTTGGAGTGCTGGTGGAAACTCCTTTCCAGTACTGGGTGAGACGATCTTGCAAAACCTGGCTAGATCCATCACTATCAATCCGGCCGCAGTTAAGTATGTGAAGTAATCACAACTCTCATTCATCCACATAAGCAGCACCACGGCATTCATACTGATCTGGGTTCCTCAATGCTTCGATTATGACAACCCTTACTTCACCTCATGATTTGTTAGCGGCAGTTCCATTTCTGATTGGTTACCATCCCACAGATTCATTAGTTCTCATTTCCTTGTTAGATGAAAGTATCGGCATGGCGATGCGAATTGATTTTCCGCAAGAAATTGATCCGGATCAAATCGATAATCTCGCCTCACATTTAGTTCGAGAGAAATCCGACTCTGCGCTATTGATTGCATATGTCCC
>JAYVUF010000293.1:0-2716 GCA_043788135.1 Actinomycetes bacterium | reverse complement strand
GGTTGGACGGAGGGTCCGTTTCCATCAACGATTGCGTAGTTAAGTTTCTTGCTGTTGTAATTTAGGTAGTGCAAGTCTTTTGTTGTGAGATCTGTATAGAAGACATGAAGAATTTGATTGGTTCCGACTCCACTTACGCAGGCAGATACTGGTCCTGAAACATCATCACTTGTTCGACCAGCACTTCCCCCACGGCCATCAAGAACAATCTTCTCCCATGCTTTTCCATTCCAGAGAGCGAGTTTGAGATCACCAGAAGATGTGTCTGTATACACGACCGCCGGTTGGCTCTTGAATATCGTGGTGGCCAGATGTTTTCCGTCGGCACCTTTATCAAGGTTTGATGCGATCCATCCGCTCTGTGGAATAACGCTATTTGTTAGCGCAGCTGCGGATTCCCCAAGAGTGTTTCGAGCAGTTACAGAAAATGAATACAGAGTTCCATTTTTTAGACCGGTAACCAAGACCGGACTAGTTGCGGATGTAATAACTTCCTTTGTCACATTGTTCTTAATTGCATAGTCCTGCACCTGTGAAATGCGTACATCGGCTGGTGGTGAGAAAGTAATTAGTGCAGATTTATCTCCAATTAGGGCCGCAGCGCTTAGGGGCGATTGAGATACCGAAGTCACGACGCCCACCGGTGGCTTGTTCCGTAAATCCTCAAGCATGGCGTTAAGAAGTGGTCCAGGTTGATGGAAAACTTCTCCGGCATCTAGATTCGGCGTCATCACTGAATTTAGCCCACTCGATGAAAATGTCGCTTCATCCAAATGGCTTACCGATGATCCTGATTCATATCTTAGTGGCGTGTACAGAAGTGGTTTGATTCCATCATTTGCAGAGATTCCAAGTGGACCAGACCATTCGAGAGTATGCGTAAGGGCTTGACCTAATTCCCGTGAAGGAGACTGAATATCAGAGACTCGATGTCCATCCGATGTCTGCAAATAAGCGTCGAAAATTGTCGGCTGATCCAAAATCCCAGAACCCGAAAAATTGTCGTAGGAATCCGTCGACAAGAAACCAAGTCCATGTCCAATTTCATGGATGAATACTGATTCCAAGTCATACTCGCTTGTTGTCGGAGTTCCATCATTTCGTTGATCCCAATTTGCGTTCGAGTTAGCTTGTATGAGAATTTCTGGATTCTTCGGGTCTAAATCTTTGCCGGCTAGTGCATTTGCAAGGGCCGATGGATACCAAAGATTTGAATCGGGCGCACCAGTAAAGCCGGCAAAGAAATTAGCAGGACTCGCACTACCGAGAATTCCAAATGAGGATCTATTCCAGGTTGCCTCCACAGATATTGGAACCGAGGATGCAAAATTGCTTGCCCAAATATCAATAGCGGCCTGTACATCCTTCTTTGCCCAATCAGGAAAATTTGTATATTTGACATTGAAAACAGTCGTTCCTTCAATGCGCGCCTCATCGGAACGAGCAGCAACGAGGCTTTTACTCGCACCGCCTGCGTAGGTATAACCCCAAACCGTAGAAGGAATTTCACGAAAGGTTGAAAGTGCTTGAGACGGGGGAGCACTAAGAAATCCAACTGAAACAGCGAATAGCGTCGCACTTGTGCGAATTAATTTAGGACGCCTGGCTCGCATAGTAGAAAACCATTTCATAGTGAGATGATGAGGGAGTGCGTAATCTTATTACCGTCTACTCGCGACACGGGTGCCATCTATGTGAGGAGGCAACCGAGAGTTTGCTGAGACTTAAGGCGGATTTGGACTTTGATATTGAAACTGTCTACATAGAGGGCGATCGGGAGTTAGAAGTTAAGTATGGCGAGGAAGTTCCGGTTATACATATCGATGGCGTACACCATGATTTCTTTAGAGTTGATCCCGACCGATTTAGATCTTCCCTTGCGAAACATCGTCTGCATCAATAATTCGGTAAGAGTAACCCTGCTCGGCTAGAAATCTTTGCCTGTTCTGTGCGAAATCTTGGTCGATAGTGTCCCGTGATACCACTGAATAAAAGCGCGCTGTTCGACCATCTGCTTTGGGTCGCAAAATTCGACCAAGTCGTTGCGCCTCTTCTTGCCGAGAACCAAATGCGCCAGATACTTGAATTGCCACTGTTGCATCAGGAAGATCTATAGAAAAATTCGCAACCTTGGAGACGACTAGACATTTTATTTCGCCGGCGCGGAATAAATTGAAGAGACGCTCACGCTCTTTTATCGGGGTGTCGCCCTTGATAAGAGGAACATCCAGAACTTCTGCCAATTCGTCAAGTTGATCAATGTATTGACCAATCACCAACACTTGATCGTTCGCATGGTGCTTCGCCAAAGTTTCGACGATATTTCTCTTCGTGGCAGTGGTGGCGCAGTGGCGATATCTGTTCTCTGGTTCTGCAGTTGCATATTCCAGTCTCTCAGTCTCAGTAAGTGTTACCCGCACTTCGATGCATTCCGCTGGTGCGATATATCCCTGGGCCTCTATCTCTTTCCACGGCACGTCATATCTCTTGGGGCCGATGAGTGAAAATACTTCTCCCTCGAGGCCATCTTCTCGAACCAAGGTTGCAGTAAGTCCAAGTCGCCTGCGGGATTGAATATCGGCAGTGAAGCGAAAGATTGGCGCTGGCAATAGGTGGACTTCGTCATAAATGATGAGTCCCCAGTCATGAGTGTCAAAGAGATCCAAATGTGCGTATACACCATTCCTTTTCTTCGTCATAACTTGGTAGGTCGCGA
>JAYVUF010000292.1:0-2122 GCA_043788135.1 Actinomycetes bacterium | reverse complement strand
CAGTTCAGGATCTATATACATTGTTAGAAAGGTCTCTTCTCTCAAAATTAAAAAGTGTGGGGAGCGAGCAGATCGCTCACCCCCCACACTTACTATCTATTACTAGCTATTACTAACTACTACTAGTTATAGGCAGTTACTGCTTTACACCAGTTTTGATTGTTCCAGCAATGACCTTGGCTGATAGAGCCTTGACCTTTGCCTGAACCGCTGCTGGGACCTTCATAGCAAGCGCGTGATATGGGGCGGCGGCAACAGTGCCAACATAATTTCCACCCTTAAACTTGCCAGCCTTTACCTGATTAATGAGGTCAATAACGCCTGCTGGGATGTTCTTCATTGCTGAAGTTACTAAGCATGGCTGAGCCTCAGGCACAGTGCCCCACTGATCGGTATCTACTCCGATGCAGAAAGCGCCCTTCTTCTTTGCGATACGAGCCAATCCGCCATTACCGGTCTTTCCACCAGCTGCGAAGATGACGTCGTATCCCTGAGATAGGTACTGGGCAGCAGTTGAAGCGCCCCATGCTGGATCGTTAAATGCATTTGCTCCGGTGTAATAAACAGTTGAAGCCTTTGCATAACTCTTCCCCTGCTCTTTTGCCGAATATGCGACGCCCATCTGGAAGCCTTCGATGAATTTGCGAACTGGTGGGATCGAACTTGGTCCACCAGCAATAGCTGCCGACTTGCCCGACTTTGTGAGATATCCCGCGAGGTAGCCAACAATGAAGCCAGCCTTATCTTCTGGGAACACAAGTCCTGTGTAGTTCTTGGCAGTACTGCCGTTGAATTGGTCAACACCAATAAATTTAACATTTGGATATTCCTTCGCAGCTGCTGCAGTTGCATCAGCCATCAAGAATCCAACCGTTACAACGACGTTGTAGCCAGCTTCAGCAAATAGCTGAATGTTGCTTGCATAATCTTTTGGATCCTGAGTCTCGATGTACTTTGAGAACCCATGGAGCGATTTCGCAGCTGCTTGAGCGCCTTCCCATGCAGACTGGTTGAACGACTTGTCATCAACCTTGCCGACATCGGTTACTAATCCAACGCAAAAACCGCCGTTGCCGCAGACACTCTCATCAAGGGCAGAAGCAGGTGCCGCTGAAAACCCGAGTGATGCAATAGCGAAGGCCGCTAAAGTCGCGATAAAACGCTTCTTCATGAAACTCCTCTCACGTGCTCAAGCCGGTTTCCGTCTGAGCAATTTGGTCTTGGCACGCCTAGGGGGGAATTATCCCAAGCGCTCCGAGTTAGGTATTGGGAACATATCAGAGCACTTCACTTCGGTTCTACTTTTATGTGTAACGGATTTATTTCTGAAAAAGGATTTACCAGTTAGGCGCTGAGCTAATTCCACCGTCTAAGGTGAGGATGGAACCTGTCAACCACTCCGCCTCGAGAAGAAAGTCAACAGCCCTCAACACGTCCTTGAGGGTTCCCATTCGTATCAACGGCGCACTTTTCTCCCACGCTTCTACGCCTTCGGTCCATGCTTGGCGAATTCCGTCTCGTTCGATTAGCCCAAGGCGGAGCGCATTTACGCGTATTGGCGCTAGCTCATTCGCGGCCGATTTCGTTAACGCTTCGAGAGCGGCTTTGCTTGCACCATAAATCGAATGCCCCGGCCGAGCCGTTATCGCTTCAATTGAGGTGACATTCAGGATGGATTCCACGCCATATTTCTTTTGAGTGGCCACTGCAATTATTTCAGCAATCGCAGAAATATTGACAGTAAAGATGTCATGAATCATTTTCGCACTTTCACTCTCTAGAAGTGCAACATCCTGACGGGCAGCATTATTAATAATGAAATCTATTCTGGGAGAAACACTCAGCGCCTCATCCATTATCTTGGCGCCAGCGCCTACTACCCCTAAGTCGGCTTGGATGAGTGTGAAATTATCTTCCGCTTGGATTTTTGTTCGGTTAGCAACGCCAACAACGCTGAAGCCTTTCGATAAAAAGCGCTGGACAAGACCTTTTCCAATATGCCCGCTGGCGCCAGTAATGAGGATGGATTTATTGGATGTATTGAGATCATTCATGAAATAACTCCGGAATCTTTGAATCGATTTCTCGCCAACTGCGTACTTGATCCGAAGTGGCCAACTCC
>JAYVUF010000291.1:0-2076 GCA_043788135.1 Actinomycetes bacterium | reverse complement strand
GAACCTTTAGGCGCGTACTCAATTTGTATAAATCGAGGTCCTGGTTTCGGTGAAGAATTTCCAATAGCCACCAATCCGCCGAATGAAGTCAATTCTTTTCCGGACAAGACCTTTATCGAAAGATTTTTGTTGCAAATCGACTTCTCTGCCTGCAGAACCATCCACTCAGGCGTCTTTATATTTGAAGGAGTATGAATTAAATCGCGAGCGCGCCAAACTGCATTCCCAATTAACTCCGCACTTTCAAGTTGACTGGATCGTTCCACATCAAAAAAGAAACTTGCCGCTCCAGTTTTTTTGTTTGAACTTTTCATATTCCATTGATAAGCGCCAAGCAAAATCGAAATCGAAAAATTCTTGGTTTCACTTGATGAGCTAGTTGCAAGACAAAAGACCGATGCTGTCGTGCCTTTAAACTTTCTGCCAACCGCGGCTCCTGCCAGCCGAACATCTGATGCCGATCGAGAGCCAAGTCCGAGAAAAACTATTCGCTCAACTCTCAAATCTTTTGCGCTCACTGGAATCTCGAATATTTCACCGGACTTTCCAGTCGCAGAGAAAAAAGACAACTCATCAAGCAGGTCAAGGTCAAAGATTTTTTCAATCAGCCCAATAAAAGAACTCGGTTGGAGGAAACTTGTAGCGCCGCCCTCGTCAGTAAAGAATCCAATTACTAACGCATCAAATTCACTAAAACCCGCGAAGTTTTCAACTGCCTGAAGGTCAATGGATTTCGAAACGAGCTTTGGAGCCGCGAATGCAAACACGCCGCAGGTTTTTTACTTCTTGACTAACAACGCTGCCGCTGCGTGCAGAGCGCTCCCCAAATTCGAGGCCTCTTCACCATTGAGTTCAACCACTAATCGTCCGCCACCTTCGAGTGGAATTCGCATGACTAAACTGCGCGCTTCCTTGGTGACCTCCATGGGACCATCGCCAGTTCTGGGTTTCATGGCTGCCATTTCGGACTCCTTTTCGATGCCCTCACGCATCCACACCCTTTAAGGAGCGGACCCACGCCTGAGAGGGGGATGAGGGAGAAGTATCTCGCATTTACTACCTAACAATGAAATTGAAGGGCGGCTACTCCAATTTCTACAGATTTAGTCCCATGGTTAAGCGTGCGCGTCCTGAAATAATGACCTGATTCACCGATCTCTCGGGCACGCGAAGGATGAGAGCAATTTCTGCGCATGACATGGACTTCATGTAATGCAAGGTAAGTATTATCCGTTCTTCTTCGGGCAGACTGGCAAGGAGTTCGGCCAAGGTCTGCGCGGTCATAATGAGAAGAGTACCTTTCTGCCTCCGAGGTAGACCGGCATATCATCCCGCGCAGATATCCAGGGCTTCGTGAATATCGGTCGCCCAGTGAAGTAACTCTCGCTGTCCAGGTTTCATGAAGCCTTCCCCTTCCAGATGATCTAGCAGATCGCGAAGCGGAGCATAGAGATCGAACGGATCCAAAATGACGACGGGCTTATCGTGGAATTTCAAAAATCGCCCGACCCAAATCTCGAAAAGTTCCTCAAGTGTGCCCGGTCCTCCTGGAAGTGCAATAAAGGCGTCCGACATTTCTTCCATTTTTGCTTTTCTATTTCTCATCGAGTCAACAATATGGAGTTCATGGTTATCGTGATCAGCAAATTCAATGTCTACAAGGGATTGAGGAATCACGCCAATAGTTCGTCCCCCACTACTGCGCACGCCTCGACTTACAGATCCCATCATGGAAATATGACCACCGCCAGATACCAATTCCCAATTTCTTTCACCAATCGCCGAGCCTAGATTTGTCGCCAACTCTAAATATTTTCCGTTGATTGTCGGCGAGGATGAACAAAAGACGCAAACACGCATCTCCGTAGGATAGAGGCTACCCTTGGAACATGTTGGTTAATACACCTGATCGCGCTTCCGGCCATGGACTTGAGACGGTTGCCCACGATGGCATCGTTCTTGAGGCGTGGTTTCCTTCACCTATTCTTGGAGGATTGTCGGAAATAGTTCCAGATTTTCTCGACTCCCTAGTTACCAAAGATCTCGAGAGAGGCGTGGTGCGCAGAAGGATTTCAC
>JAYVUF010000290.1:0-5701 GCA_043788135.1 Actinomycetes bacterium | reverse complement strand
CACCTAGATTTTCTTCTTTAACGCCGTAGACAGCCGCACGTTGAGCTCCCCACCCACTCGCAAAAATTCCTGAACCACGAACAACCCCGTCTGGGTTGACACCATTTACACGAATTTGATGCCCGCCTAATTCAGCAGCAAGTAGTCGAACTTGATGGGCCTGATCTGCCTTTGATGCCCCATATGCGACATTGTTGGGGCCGGCGAAGACAGAGTTTTTGGAAGATATATAAATGATGTCACCACCCATATTCTGGGCAATCATGGCCCTAGCACTCTCTCTAGAAACCAAGAATGATCCACGTGCCATGACATTGTGTTGGATATCCCAATCAGATAACGAAGTTTCGATTAATGGTTTACTAATTGAAAGTCCGGCATTATTAACAACAAGATCTACTCCACCAAAAGCTAGGGAACTTTGAGCAATGGCGTTTGCTACCGCGTCTTCATCAGTGACATCTACAAAAACTGCAACGGCCTTATCCGGACCACCCAATTCTAGAGCTAGCTTACTAGCTGCCTCAAAATCCCTATCTGCTATAACTACACAAGCACCTTCTGCAACTAATCTCTCGGCAGTGGCTTTTCCAATGCCTGATCCACCACCAGTAACCAACGCAACTCTGCCGACCAGAGCCTTAGGCTTGGGAGCTCTGCGAAGTTTGGCTTCTTCGAGTTCCCAATATTCGATGCGAAACTTTTCGTACTCATTAATTGGTTGATAACTAGACACTGATTCAGCGCCTCGCATGACGTTAATTGCATTGATATAAAACTCACTCGCTACGCGTGCAGTTTGCTTATCCTTGCCATAAGAGAACATTCCTACGCCCGGAACAAGAATAATTAGTGGATCTGCACCGCGAATTGCGGGCGAATCTACAGTGGCATACTTTCGATAATACTCTTGATATTTTTCACGATAATGCTTGTGACCCTCATGTGCTTTTGCAATAACATCCTCCAGACTTGAATCTGAATCGACGTCGACAATGAGAGGAGAGATCTTTGTTCTGAGGAAATGATCAGGACAGGAAGTTCCTAGAGCTGCCAACTGCTCAAGTGATTCACTTGATATAAAGTCAAGGACGACATCTGAATCATTGAAATGGCCAACCAAGCGATTGTCTTGAGAAGCGATTCCACGAAGGGATGGAGCAATTGCTGCAGCCTTAGTGAGACGCTCCTCTTTAGCTAGAGCTTTTTTGTTGGGTAGGTATTTGCCAAATGGGTCAGATTTTCCATTTTTAAGTAAAAATTCCTCAGCTGTCTCAATTGCTTTACGGGAACGCTCTTCGCATTCCTCTGAAGTTGCACCCCAAGTGGTTAAGCCGTGACCGCCAAGAACACAGCCGTGAGCAGCCGGATTTTCTCGGGCCAATTTTGCAATATCTAGACCCAGTTGAAATCCTGGACGACGCCAATCCACCCAGAGAATCTCACTCCCAAAACACTTTTTTGTAAGTGCTTCACCATCAAGTGAGGTAGCAAGGGAAATAATTGAATCGGGGTGCAGGTGATCAACATGGGAATATTCAACAAGCCCGTGCATCGCAGTATCAATGCTTGGGGCTGCCCCACCACGACCAAAGGAGCAGTAATCAAAGAGGCCAACCATTTCATCTTCAAATTCCACACCTCTGTATACATTAACAAGGTCTCTCATGCGCTCTAGGTAGAGAGCAGCAAGGCCGGAATCTTTGAGAGTACCCAAATCTCCGCCCGAACCCTTTACATAAAGAATTTCCACCATCTTTCCGGTGGATGGATCGACAGCTTCTCCCTTTGAAGAGGTATTTCCACCTGCATAATTAGTGAATTTTGGATTGGAACCCAACCGGTTACTTCGACCCAGTAAGGCGGTAACAGCTTCATTTTGTGTCATAGATTTATGCCCCCCAGCCAGCTTGATTTCCACCAACGCGTTCAGCTGCGATTTTTGCCGCATAGCCAGAAGCGGCATAGGCCTTCATAGGATCTGGATTTATTCCAATCTCCTCACGCCATTCGCGAATCAGCGGCCGGACATCTGTGCTGTAAGCATCCATAAGAACTTCATGAGCCGCCAAAACATCGCCAGATTGTTGGGCCAACTTTAAGGCCACTTGATCGACCAAAATTGCTTTGGCTACCGACTCTTGAACGTTCATAATTGAACGGATCTGGCCAGGAATCTTTGCCTCGATGTTGTGACATTGATCTAGCACGAAGGAGATCGGGGTACCGATATTAAACCCTCCTCCAACATTCACTTCATGCATGATGCGAAAGAGCTGGAATGGATCTGCGGCACCAACAATTAAGTCATCATCCGCGTAAAACCTTGAATTGAAATCAAATGCACCTAATTTATTAACCCGCAATAAATTTGCGACGATAAATTCAATGTTCGTTCCAGGAGCATGATGACCAGTATCTACAACTACCCAAGCTTTAGGTCCAAGTTCTAGACAATGCATTAACGATGTACCCCAGTCTGGGATATCTGTTGTGTAAAAAGACGGTTCAAAGAATTTATATTCGAGAAGTAAACGCTGGGAATTGTTAATTTTTGCATAGGTCTTTTTGAGAGAGTCCGATAACCTCTCTTGTCGTTCACGGATGCTGTCTTGTCCCGGGTAATTTGTGCCGTCCGCGAACCACAATTTGAGGTCTTGAGATCCGATTATATTCATTATTTCTATGCACTCATGAAGATGCGCAACAGCTTTCTCCCGGATTCTTTCATTTGGGTTGCAAACTGAACCTAGTTTGTAATCATCATCTTGAAAAGTGTTTGAATTTATGGTTCCCAGAACAACTCCGAGCTCTCTCGCGTGGTCCGCTAGTTTTGTGTAGTCCTCAACCTTGTCCCAAGGAATATGTAGCGCAACACTCGGTGTGGAACCCGTGAATTTATTTACCTGAGCAGCATCGGCCACTTTCTCGAAGGGGTCTCGTGGCACTCCCGGTTGACCGAAAACCTTAAACCTAGTGCCGGAGTTACCGTAGGCCCATGAAGGCGTCTCGATTTTAAGGCGATCCAGTACTTCTTTCACTTCTGCGTGACGTGACATTGCTTCTCCTTTATTTGAATTCTCAAACAACCACTAATTCGATTTCTAAAATTTCACTAATTGCTTTAAGTTCATTAATTCTGTGTCCAATACCTATAGCCCAATGGTGAGGAACTCCAGTGGCACTCCAGTCATCGCACCACTGACCTGGATTCTTGCCAAAATCAACTAAGGAAGTTGTATTTCCAATTCGCAGACGTGGACCATCAACCACCACTCCTTCGGAAGCTACAAATTGATATTTACCATTGCGCCTTTGAGTTACACCGAAAACTGTTACCGGACCGTGAGCTACATCGAATTCAACAGAGACCCCAGCCCCTCGCTTTCCGTGATAGACACCTAGCCCTCGAAGAATTGGCCTGCCATTACTGATTGCAAGGTGAGCAGGGCCATCGTGACCCATTTCCACAACTCCAGAGTTAAAGTTGAGTGCTTGAAATTCGGTAAAAGACCCGCCAGCACCCATTCGATCAAGTATGAGCATGCCAATTGATGTGCGTAATTCATACTCTCCAACTGCTGGCACACCTTGGGCGGTTAATAGAGAGCATCCAAGTATTAGCCCAGCGCCTAGTCGTTCATGTATTTCATCTTCTAGTCCACGGTGATAATAAGCCAGGCTGGATATATCAAAGTCTTCAACGATGCGCTGTAAGCCGACAGCAACCCTCGCGGCCCACTCCAAATCACTTTCCCTGACAGATTCATGTATATCAAATATTTCACGAGTTAATTCCAGCACTGAATTAATTTCTTTTGTAGAGACTTTTTCAACACGCACTCGCAAGTCATCGAATTCAATAACTTCCATATGTCCGCCAAAGTGTGTGGTCACCATTGTCATATCAGTGGAAACATCTAACATTCCGGGATAGAGATGCCCCATGATTCCGTGACGCGAGTTTTGCAGGATGCTTTTGATCCCAGCAGCTTGGATCCAACTAGTGATTTTCTCCCAGGCACGTTCCTCTTTTAGATATCCAGAGACAGACCGGAACGGAACCCCGGCGCGTTCAAATGCGTTTGCCATTTCAGGAAGAGGACAGGCACCGCAATAAGCAAGCCAAGCACCCGTATCAAAAGTCTCATGATCCATCTGTTCGGTTGGTTGTAAATTAATGAGCAAAACTGGTGCCTTACTCCGTTGAGCAATAGGAATAATCATTGATGAGGTCATGTAGGTTGTTAGAAATGTTATGATGAGGTCACAACCAGCTGCTCTAAGCTTTTCTGCAGCGATCGCACCCTCTTGCGCATCGGAGATAAAGCCGACATCAAAAAGTTCAAGATCTAAATCAGAGATTCGCTCTGATACATATTTTGCTGAATTTTGGAGTTGTGGCAATAGAAGAGGAAATTGCGGCCAATATGTTCCTAACCCACCCGCAACTAATCCAACCTTGACCCTTTTGTTGGGTCTACGAGCAGGAAGGAGTCGAGAATTGCTTATTGGATTTAAAGTCATTACCTGCCCTCTTCATTAAATCGTTTCAATAATATAGGACATCATATTTCAATAATCCATATTTGGTCAATACTAACAGCAAGAATAAATCCATTAAATAAGCAAAATTCCAACACAAATTTCAAACGAAAATCTCTTATTCTTAAACTTCTGTTAATTGAAAATAGTGCTGTATCGTTTCAATCATGTCCACAGGAATTCGTCGAGTCGCCGAAAAGGCGGGTGTTTCACTTGGTACGGTCTCGAACGCAATAAATCGCCCAGAAGTTTTAGCTCCCGGAACACTGAAGAGGGTTCGCAAGGCAATCGAGGAATTGAAATTCATTCCAAATGCATCCGCTCAAACACTCAGGGCGGGAAAAACGCGAATTTTGGGTCTCGTTGTGCCCGATATTTCCAATCCATTTTTTACCGATCTAGCCAAAGGCGTTAATGATGCCGCTCTTTTGGCCGGATATGTAGTCATCCTTTGCAATACTGATGAAGATTCAGAGAAAGAAGATCACTACATTGATATTTTAACTGGGCAAAACGTAAGAGGGATTCTCATTACTCCCGCCCATGAAACAAACAAAAGATTAAATGAAATTTCCAAAAGAGGAATTGGTTTGACCTTGGTTGACCGTCCATCTATCGGAATAGATTCTTGCAGTGTTGAGGTGAATGATGCACATGGAGGTCTCCTAGCACTGGAACACCTTTATGAAAGAGGGCATAGAAAAATTGTGTTCCTTACTGGTGAACCAGATATCCCACAGGTAGCTGAACGGGAGAGAGGTATGCGGGAAGCAATAGCAAGAATGCTAAAGCAAAATAGACCCACAATTATCACTCAGCGAATACCTATGATGACGGCAGAAAGTGCGAATACCATTATGAGTGAATATCTGGTTGAAAAAGGGCTAAATTTCACTGCTGTTATCTGTGGCAACGACCTTGTGGCATTTGGCGCAATGCGTGCTCTACGCGCACACGGATACTCTATACCCGAAGATGTCAGCGTAATTGGGTATGACGATATTGATTTTGCGGCGAATGCGACGGTACCTCTCACATCTGTTGCTCAACCAAAATATCAATTGGGTTATGCTGCTGCTGAATTGGTTATCTCTGAATGTGAGAATCCCGAGAAACATGCTCATCAGAAGATTCAATTCCAACCACATTTAATAAT
>JAYVUF010000289.1:0-2134 GCA_043788135.1 Actinomycetes bacterium | reverse complement strand
TATGAGTAAAGTCGCCCTTGTAATAGAAAATCGAGAGAAACGACCGCGCATACTTCGCGACGAGACTTGGTTGGGACTGAGTTCCGTAGAGCGTGATCTTTCCCTCAATGGCATTCTTATGCGCTTCATATTTCTCATTGCTGATGCCTTTGACGGTTAAATAGCGCGGTGCGTTGTCCGGCTTGTGTTTGTAAACCTCAAGTTGGATTGCCTCGTCGCTATCTAGCAAGCCGTTCGAGTTTTTATCATAGCCGATTTTGATTTCGTATTCCTTGGCTGTGTTGCCCGTGATTGGAAATTCCATTAAGGCGGGCTGGTCCGCTGCGGCAGAAAAAGCCTTGTCGGAGTTTTGGACCTTGGTTCCGCCATCGTAAGCCGCCGCAATGAACTTTTCGCGAAACCCTGCCGGCAATCCGACATCCAGCGAGACTTTCACCTTATTGCCCGCCGCGTCTGCAACCACATAAAGGTTGTTACGGGGGACGCAATAAGTGGCGTCACCCTCTTTTTCGATCACTGCTGGATTGTCTGTATCATCGTCCTTTTTCGTTTTGTTGAAAACCTGATTCGCCTTGTTGGAAGTCTCCCACATGAGCTTGAATTCTACCGGCACGAGCAAATCATACTCCGCAGGCTCATTCGGATACTTCACCTTTGCGACTCCGACTCCGTTGTCCCGGATTTTGCAAATGAGGATGGATTCCGGTTTGTTGCCATTTTTTTTACCCACCATCTCGGAGAGATTTTTCCATATACCGTTACACCAAATCCGTTCAGTTGTTGCCAGCCATCCTCCGGTGCCGACTCCACAGTAATAGGGTGGCGTTCCGGCGATGGCAGACTTGGTAAACGTGCTGCCATTTTGAGAAACATACACTCCTGAGCTTGTCGCTATGATATTCCAAGTCGATCCCACCGCACCAGATTCGGTTATCGTTCCTGAAGCCAGCGAATTTACATATCCGTTGTTTGAGCCAAGCGTAATAATCTCTGGATTTCCATACTGATGTGTATTCCCGTCGTATTTCCAGTAGGCAATATCGGTGCGGATTTGGTTCCCATAGTTATCGAATCGGTCGATTGAACCCACAATGTTTCCATTTGATTCGACACGTGCGCCACCACTGGCATTAGTACTATTAGGTAGTGTTCCGTATGGCGTTTCATAGATGGGTTTGTCTGTCGTGGAATCCCAGCCCTGCTTGACTTGAAATATTCCAGGTGAATCCGAAATCGCGTCTGGATACCAAGTGACCGTATAGGGTTTATAAGCCGCATTAGTCGCGAGGGGATCCCAAATGTAGTCATAAATAAACTCGCCACTCGGCGAATAAAGGCCGAGCATGCTATCCCCAATCAAGGCAATGGCGGCACTATCGAAAAAATCTCCTTGGTTGACTTGCGGAAGCTCAAGAGGCACGGTGTGAGAAGCAATATTTCTGTCCACCAGAATCTGACCTGCAATATATCCTGAAGAATCGAAACTCTCAAATAGCGTAGTCCCCTTCTCGGAAACGTCCTGTGGCGTGCAAGATTTCGCTTCCACTGGCAGCTTTATGAGCGCCCATTTCGGCTCTGTGGTTTTATGCCAGTTGACTACCGGGTCAGAAGGAACGGCGTAATCGCCATTCGGATCGATGGTGGACAAGCCACCGTTCAAAAGGATGCTGGTGTAGTTCTTGGCCAGCCAGAGGTCGGGAATGCCTGCTAGGGTGGTGGGGTTGTGGGGATCGGTGCCGAGTCGGGCTTCCTCGGAATCTGTTAAGCCGTCGCTGTCGGAATCGATATCATTTACGGCAACTCGCCAGAAGAGTTTCTCAGGGATGCTGCTATCGGCTTGGGTGAGCTGTATCGTCCGGCTTATGGACTCCCCGGTGCCGATTAGAGGATCGCCGACGGGTAGCCAGTTTGGCATGAGGTCGGCGGAAAATTCTAATATGTATTGTTTTCCTATAACTGATGACCAAGTTAAGGTTTCTGCTTCGGGGCTGACTAGAGTTGGAGGATCGTTGTTAGTTGAGTTAAGATATACGGCGGGGATGCGTTGGGCTAGGGGGCGGATCATGCCGCCGGGTGGGTTGGCGTTGAAGGGATCAGTTCCGGCGATGGCTTCATGAAGGTTGTCCCAGCCATC
>JAYVUF010000288.1:0-2134 GCA_043788135.1 Actinomycetes bacterium | reverse complement strand
CATCATTGCCTACTCCAAACGCGAAGGGAATGATCTAGTACTCGTGATTGTTAACCTTGATCCGACTAACGCGCAGGAGACGACCGTTCATTGGGACATGAGTGCGTTGGGACTTGTGGCAGATCGATTTGTCGCACATGACCTGCTTGATGGAAGTTCCTTCGAATGGCACCCAGATACTTTCGTTCGGCTAGACCCCCGTGGGCCAGCAGGCAAAGTGGCACATATTGCCTATGTGAACTTGGACTAGACGATCCATGACTCATCTCGGAGATCTCGATCTTTTTCTCATCGGGGAAGGTCGACACGAGAAACTTTGGGAGGCTTTGGGCGCCCACGTAAAGCGCGACATCTCAGGGAAACTTCGCGGCACATCTTTTGCAGTATGGGCCCCAAACGCGCAAGGCGTGAGTCTGGTCTGCGATACAAATTTCTGGGATAAAGCCTCACACAAAATGAAATCACTCGGCAATAGTGGAATCTGGGAAATCTTTATTCCAGATTTGGACGTGGGAATCAGGTACAAATATTCAATCCACCAAAAGGACGGTCGCTGGGTGGATCATGCTGACCCCCTTGCTCAACAGACGCAGGTTCCACCCTTAACTGCATCAGTTGTATTTGAATCTACTTTTTCGTGGAGTGATCAGGACTGGCTTCAAAATAGAGTTACGTTTGAATCCTGGAGAGCACCAATTTCTATCTATGAAATTCACCTTGCATCGTGGAAAGTCGGCTTGACTTATCGCGAGCTTGCCGCCGAACTTATTGCTTATGTGAGCCAACAGGGCTTCACTCACGTGGAATTCCTACCCGTAATGGAGCACCCCTATGGACCTTCTTGGGGTTATCAAGTTACTTCCTTCTTCGCTCCTACCTCACGATTTGGTGCCCCCGATGAATTCCGGTATCTCGTTAACGAACTGCACCGCGCCAACATTGGGGTGATCCTTGATTGGGTTCCGGCCCACTTCCCGAAAGATGAGTGGGCTTTGGCGAAATTCGACGGAAGCGCCCTCTACGAACATGAGGATCCACGGCTCGGGGAGCATCCCGACTGGGGAACTTTAATCTTCAATTTCGGTAGAAGTGAGGTAAAGAATTTCCTCGTCGCGAGTGCGCTCTTCTGGCTCAGCGAGTTCCACATAGACGGACTTCGCGTTGATGCAGTTGCCTCAATGCTCTATCTCGATTACTCGCGCCAAGAGGGACAATGGTTGCCCAATAAATATGGGGGACGAGAAAATCTGGAAGCAGTCGAACTTCTCAAGGAAGCAACGGCCACGGCATATCGAAATCACCCAGGGATCATGATGATCGCAGAGGAGTCAACCGCGTGGGACGGGGTCTCAAGAAGTACCGATTCTGGTGGGCTTGGATTTGGATACAAATGGAATATGGGATGGATGCATGACACTTTGTCATATCTTGCTCATGATCCTATTCACCGGGTTCATCATCATAACGAGATTACGTTCTCTATTCTCTACGCATGGAGCGAGAACTACGTCCTGCCTATTTCTCATGATGAAGTTGTTCACGGAAAAGGTTCTCTTGTCAATAAATTCCCGGGCGACCGTTGGCAGAAATTAGCCACACTGCGGGCGATGTACGGGTACATGTGGGCACATCCGGGAAAGAAATTGATCTTCATGGGTTGCGAATTTGCCCAAAATGACGAATGGAAAGATAGCGAAAGTCTTCAGTGGTACCTAACTCAATTCGATGAGCACCGCGGAGTTCAGAAAGTCGTGCAAGTATTAAATGAGAAATATCGCTCGACCCCTGCACTCTGGGAGCGCGATACCTCTTCCGAAGGATTCACATGGCTGGTCAATAACGACGCCGCCAGCAATATAATTGCATTTGTGCGCTGGGACCAATCTCGCAAACCTTTGGTCTGCATCACCAACTTCTCGCCAGTTCCTCAAAGCTGGTACACGATGCCTTTCCCCACTTCTGGTTCTTGGCGCGAGATTATGAATACCGATGATCTCGCTTTCGGCGGGAGCGGAATCAATAACGGAGAGCTCACGGCGAGTCCAGATTTTGGAAACCAAGTTACCCTTCAAATTCCACCTCTTGCCACAATCTGGTTGCAACTCATTTAAGAGTGGGCCTTGCGAATCGTATT
>JAYVUF010000287.1:0-2729 GCA_043788135.1 Actinomycetes bacterium | reverse complement strand
ACATAGACCTCACCCACAAGTGCGCCAGCCGGAATTACTGGAGTGGGGGCATCTGCGGGTCCCGCTAAATTCAGATCAGGTTTCGCTGAAACCGTAAGCGGATCATAACTACCGTGATACCCGCCTTCTATTTTAACGATTCCATCTTTACCTGAATATGCTTTCGCTAAGCGAACCGCATACATCGTGGCTTCGGTACCAGAGTTTGCAAAACGAATCTGATCCACTCCAAAGCGCTTACAGATTCTCTCTGCAGCATCACGTGAGATTGGCGATGGCGTTACAAAGAGAGTTCCCGTCTCCAAAGCCTTCTTTGCTTCAGCAACCACCTCAGGATTGAGGTGTCCAGCAAGCATGGCCCCAAAACCCATCGATAGGTCAAGTAACTTTCGCCCATCGACATCTGTCATCCATGCGCCTTGCGCACTGACAATCGATAGAGGGTATGGATCCCAATGCTGGAAACTAGATGGCACGCCCATTGGCATCGAACCGAGTGCAAGATCGAACTCGACTCGAGAGGCAAATGAGGATTGGGTGAATCGTTCCCATTCCGACGCAAGTAGTGAATCAACTCGCGAGAGGTTAATGGGACGAGGACTAGTGCTGGTCTTCCTATATGTTTGTGGCTCTAACGTTGAAGTCATTTAAGAACGTTATGTTCATCGAGGACTCTTGGCTGGTGCCAAGACACGATGACCGTCTCCCTTGTAGTTTTCGCTCCAGCTGAGGCTCGAAGTTGATGTGCAAGTTGCGATCCACTCGCAATAATGAACTTCAACTCAATTGGCGCTAAAGTCAAAGTATCAGAATGCCACTCAAAATTCACCTCTGGCAGCCTTTTTCATTCGCGTCTTAGACTTTTTTACAATAAAGTTCAATTTCTCTCTAGACTTTCTCACTAATTTTGGAAGGCGTTATGACGACTCACTCAAATACTAATGCAGGTAAAAAAGATCACTGGCACCCGGGTGATGAAGGGCTAGATCCAAATCGTTGGTATGCGCTCATAGTAATTGCAATTGCAGCGCTAATGATCGTATTGGACGCCTCCATCATCAACTTGGCACTGCCTAAAGCGCAAACTGCTTTGCACATCTCTAATGCAAATCGTCAATGGGTTGTGACTGCTTATTCATTGGCATTTGGTTCTTTACTTTTACTCGGTGGTCGAATTGCGGATTATGTAGGACGTAAAAAAGTTTTCATCATTGGCCTTCTTGGTTTCGCCGGAGCATCTGCAATTGGTGGCTTCGCAACCACTCAAGGAATGCTATTTGCGGCACGTGGACTTCAGGGTGCCTTTGGAGCGCTCTTAGCCCCGGCCGCACTGTCACTCATCAACGTAACCTTCTCGGTTCCAAAAGAACGGGCTCGCGCATTCGGGGTATATGGCGCAATCTCTGGTGGAGGCGCAGCAATTGGTTTGATCGCTGGTGGAACTCTCACTGAATATGCAAACTGGCGCTGGTGCCTCTTTGTAAATATTCCAATTGCCATAGTTGCAGTATTCCTAGCAATTCCTAATTTGCATGAATCCAAGGCTGCAGGAGATAACAAATACGACATCCCTGGAGCAGTGACTGCCACGGTTGGACTAGTCAGTTTGGTGTATGGATTTAGCCAAGCGGCGAATAATGGTTGGCTTAATATTCATACCTATCCGTACTTTATTATCGCGGCTTTATTTATCGCTACATTTTTAATTGTTGAAGTTCGCGTTAAGAACCCGTTACTCCCATTGCGCGTTGTAAAAGAACGGAACCGTGGCGGCTCATACTTGACCTCACTCCTCACTGGTACTGGACTTTTTGCCATGTTCTTATTTCTATCTATTTATATGCAAAATTTCTTGCATTACTCTCCGCTTAAATCAGGTTTTGCCTTCCTTCCTTTTAGCGGCGGAATCATCATCGGGGCTGGCATCGCCTCCCAACTACTACCTAAAGTTGGACCGCGCCTTCTGATGGTCGGCGGACTGATTGTGGGCGCTGGCGGTCTTTGGTTGCTCTCAGGAATTACCCCCACTTCCGGTTACACCAAGGACATCCTTCCCGCAATGATCATCATGTCCTTTGGACTGGCCTTTGTATTTATCCCCAGTGCAAGTACTGGTCTGCATGATGCTGGAGAGCATGATGCTGGAGTGGCTAGCGCGATGCTCAACACCAGTCAGCAGATAGGTGGTTCACTCGGTGCTGCGCTTTTGAACACCGTGGCCATCTCCTCTGCGGCCGCCTACATAAAGGGACACAGCTCACTTGGTTCCAAGGCAGTCATCTATGGGCAGGTCCACGGTTTTAGCACTACTTTCAAGATCGGTACGGGCTTCTTGTTGGCAGCTGCCGTCGTTTCTGCGCTCTTTATCAATGTCGGTAAAGACTCCCTTACTGAACATGAAGGCAGCAATGCATCCTGATTCAGCAATTGAGCAATTGAGCAATTGAGCAATTCAGCAATTCAGGTTGCCGAGATGGCGCTGATGCAATAAATTGCTACTTGCGAATCATTCGCAAGTAGCAGGATTAGGAGGAATCCATGAATGCACCAGCGGGTCTCCAACAGAAGCGGTCAAAAAACCCCTTTGCGAGCCTTTCCAGCGACGAACGCCGCCGTCTATTGGCGATGTTTGCAGTTATATTTTTCCTACTTTTTGGTGGGCTTATTTTGATGGCTTTTGCCACTTCTGGCCACTATCACCTAGGTGACGGAACCTTGTTTGGTTGGGG
>JAYVUF010000286.1:0-2025 GCA_043788135.1 Actinomycetes bacterium | reverse complement strand
GAGATTTTGGGGAAGGTCACGGCTGTTTTGAGGAGTGTTCGGTAGCGCCTTCCTTCCTTTTGTCGGCCGCAACTGATTAGCTGCGGGAATGAACTTGGATCGAGTCACTCATGGCTGGTCTGGAACTATCGAAACATTCCTAAGCACTCCGACGAGCGTGATAGAAAATAAACTCGAATCTCACAATTTTGGCTTGTTTAATCAAGGTACTGCTAGTTCACAGATTGAAGCTTGGTTAGAAGAAATAGAAGTACTTAGGAGTGCTCTACGTGATTTGGCGATAGTCCGTCCAGAATCTACCGGTTGGGCCGTAGTTCTGGAATATGAGCTACCACTTGAAGGTGGGCGTCGACCGGATGCAATTATCTTAGGGCCTCACGTACTCACTGTTTTAGAATTTAAGCAAGATCCAGGACTTCAACGTTCTCAAATAGATCAAGTAAATGCGTACGGAAGAGATCTAGCTGAGTATCACTCTAAAACACACGGCCTGAAAGTCATCCCCATTCTTATTCCAACAAAATTAAAAAAGCTCGAGTTAACAAGAGATGGTGTTCAAATTCTTTCACCGGATCGAATATCTCATTTTCTGAATTCATTAGATGTAATGCCCGCGATCAATCTTCAAGACTGGCTGACTGGCGATTATGCTCCGCTTCCAACATTGATTGCAGCTGCAAAAATGATTTTTAGCAATGAAAAATTGCCAGCGATTAGAAGAGCCCAATCCCTAGGGGTACAAAAAGCGGTAGATGCGCTTCGCATTATTGCTCAAAAATCGCGCGTCGAAGGAAGAAGATCTCTAGCATTCGTCTCGGGGGTCCCTGGTGCAGGAAAAACTTTGGTTGGACTTCAATTTGTTTATGCAGAGTCTGGGTATGAATCTCAGGCAATTTTCCTATCAGGTAATGGTCCGCTTGTAGAAGTGCTTAGGGATGCCCTGAAAAGCAAGGCATTTGTAAATGACCTACATGCATTTATCAAGAGTTACGGAACAACATCAAAGATTCCAAAGCAAAATATAATCGTATTTGACGAAGCTCAACGGGCTTGGGATTCAGATCACATGATGAATAAGAAAATGATCCCTGAGAGCGAACCTGAACTACTTGTACGTATAGCTGAGAAGATTCCCGATTGGTCAACTCTGGTTGGTCTCATTGGGCATGGCCAAGAAATTAATACCGGCGAAGAAGCCGGAGTACCAGGTTGGTACTCCGCATTAAAAACTTCATCGAGCGAAGTAACATGGAGTATCTACATGCCTCCCAGGTACTCGCAAGAATTCCCAAATCTCGATGTAGAAGTAATCCCAGAGCTTGACCTCACCAAAACTTTGCGATCAAGACAAGCAGAGGACTTGCATGACTGGGTTCATGAACTGCTTGAGGGAAATCTTGGAGGAGCTGCTCGGATCGCTGATAAAATCAAATACCAAAATTTCCCAATATTTGTTACCCGAGACTTGGATTTATCAAAAGAATATATTTCCAATATGTACCAAGGTCAGGAAGAAAAACGATACGGTTTACTTGCATCCTCCAAAGATAAATTCTTGCCCAGTGTTGGAATTCTCAATGGTTTCCAAGACACCAAATTAACCAAATATTCTCGTTGGTATAACAATCCGTTAGGCGAAAAGGGATCCTGCTGCAATTTAGTTGATGTCGTTACTGAATTCGGATGCCAAGGATTGGAACTCGATATGGCTCTTGTTGCCTGGGGCAATGACCTCCTCTGGGATGGAAAGGAATGGAATATGAGAAAAATACGCTCTAGATTTCCTCAAAGAGATCCTCATCAACTACGAGTAAATAGTTATCGAGTACTTCTAACCAGGAGCAGAGACGGATTACTCATATATGTCCCTGATGCTGAAATTTTTAATCAAACGGAACATGCCCTTCTCGCCGCCGGAGCCCAGGTTCTAGTTGAAAATCTCGACTACGCCATATCTGTTTAATTAGATCCGAGCATTGATTCAAAATAGGCAGACGTCTCAGTATTAGAAAAATATACGTAACA
>JAYVUF010000285.1:0-2262 GCA_043788135.1 Actinomycetes bacterium | reverse complement strand
CGAAAGCGCGGTTGTAACCTCCTTGTCGGGCTTCATCGCGAATTGAATTCCCATAATCAAAAACTTCTGCGCCTTTATCCAAAAATCCAACCATTGCCTCCACATGAATAGCCATTGAAGAGCGCGACCTACGAGTAAATTCCTCCGGCTCGTCTCTTGCCATGAGAGCAGCATTCTCGAACTCGATTCCGACAGGAACATACGAAAGCGGATCATGCGCGGAAGTCTGGTCCGTGACAATATCGATTGGGATATCCATAGCAAGAAGTTGTGGAAGAACAACAGCAGCATTTCCCACGAGCCCAATTGAGACTGGCCTGCCTTCAGACTTTGCCTTCAGAGATCGATCTATTGCATCGTTGAGATCATTGGCGATCTCGTCCAAATATCGCGTCTCGATCCTTTTTTCCAAACGCGTTCGATCTATATCGATGATTAGGCAAACGCCGCCATTCATCGTCACTGCAAGAGGTTGAGCACCCCCCATTCCACCGCAGCCCGCAGTCAAAGTCAGCGTCCCTTGCAGCGTCCCGTTAAATCGCTTCTGCGCGATTGCATAAAAAGTTTCATAGGTACCTTGCAAGATTCCTTGTGTACCAATGTAGATCCAGGATCCAGCAGTCATTTGACCGTACATCGTCAATCCCAATTGCTCTAAGCGTCGGAATTCGGGCCAGTTCGCCCAGTCACCAACGAGATTCGAATTGGCAATAAGAACTCTCGGTGCCCACTCATGTGTTTGGAAAACACCAACTGGTTTTCCTGATTGAACTAAAAGAGTCTCATCATCTTTCAACTTTGTCAGAGATTTTACAATCGCATCAAAGGCCGGCCAATTGCGCGCCGCCTTACCGGTTCCGCCATAGACAACGAGGTTTTCCGGATGCTCTGCAACCGCGGGGTCCAAATTATTGTGCAACATTCGGATTGCAGCTTCTTGACCCCAACCAAGTGCGCTCTTATGTGCACCAGTCGCGGCATGAAGCACACGCGATGCACCTGAATTCATATTCAGAGAATAGCCCTGACTACCTCAGATGTCCTTGTTCGCTAATCGATCTCACAGCGCGTAATCCATCACTCGGCCAAACTGATATTGCCGATACCGAGCACGGAGCGATATCAATATGAAAAACGCTATCTGATGGCGCGCCCATTGCTAAGCGAATTGCTTGCTTAATCACGCCATTGTGCGAAATAACTGCAATTCTCTTACCTGGATATTTCGCGACTAATGTGTCGATAGCCTCATCAACCCGCCAGCCAAGTTCGTCATAAGACTCACCGCCGGGTGGAGCATAAGAAGTCGAGGATACCCACGCTTGGTACTCCTTGGGATGTGATGCCTTCACTTCATCGATTGATTGGCCATCCCACAATCCAAAATCACATTCGAACCACGCTTCGTCATAAATGATCTCGAGACCAGTAATTTTGGAAACGGCGAGCGCCGTCTGCTTTGTGCGTTGGAGAGGTGAAGAAATGAGTATTTCAACTCCAAATTTCCCAACTTCCTCCGCCACGGCAATTGCTTGTTCCACTCCGGTTGGAGTGAGTTCGGGATTTATCGGCCCGCTCCCAGAAAATTTCCGATCTGGTGTGAGGATTGTTTCTCCGTGTCTTACAAAGAAAATCATTGTAGGCACTTCATCGGTGCGAAGTCTCTCCATCAAATAATTGCGTTGTTGAAGCGGACTACCATTTCGTTCATCGAGCGCCTTATTGGCCAAGCGATCTGCGTGGGCATTCTCCTCGCGCGGAATCCATGAGTACGAAACAAGTGAAGAGTTGTGCGCCTCACGCGCATTGCTCGCCAATATTCTCATTTCAGGATGTTTAATCTGCCATCGCCCTGACATTTGCTCCACTACTAGTTTGCTATCCATGCGGACATCAACTGTCGCAGTGGGATCTAGTTCATGAATTTTCGTTAGCCCGGCGATGAGTCCGCTGTATTCTGCAACATTATTTGTGGCGATTCCGATGTAATCATAAAGCTCGGCATGAATAACATTTCCTTCGTGAACTACCGCCCCGTATCCAGCTGGCCCGGGATTACCGCGTGAACCCCCATCGGCTGTCATTCTGAAATGGCGTGCCATTACTGAGCTCCGCGAACCAAGATGCATCGACATTCTTCGCAACGCACGACATCATCCAATGCAAGGGTCTTGATTCGGCTCAATTCGACGCTGTTAATGGGTAGATGACAACCCTCGCAATTGCCGTTCTTAATTGCTGCTGCGCCGGTGCCATTGTTGG
>JAYVUF010000284.1:0-2059 GCA_043788135.1 Actinomycetes bacterium | reverse complement strand
TCAGAGTGGTAGTTCCTGCTGCCGTAGCTGTGGTCGTGTAGCCCAATCGAGTTTTAAGATCAGTGAAACCACCCCGCGGATTGACTCCAAGTTCCGTCTCAATCGCATGAACGGCGTCATTGGCGTTCGTGTGTTGAGCAGCATGATTGAGTCCAGTGGTCACTGAATCGAGAGTGTCCGTTGAAAGTGGGTCTGGAAACGAATCAATAGCGGCTGGGTATCCTGAAGTCATCGCGGGGCGTCCTTTCTAGGTCTTTTTAGGTCTTTTTAGGAAGCGGCAACGGTTAAAGCACCAATGGCGACAGTCACGACGCCTGGGGATGCACCTGTGGTCACAGTTGGAGTGAGCGCGCCACCGATGTAGTAGGTACCAGCGGAGGAGGCTGACCAGACGCCGAAATATGAAGCGGTAGTCGATGCTGGAAGGTTGATGGCAAGTGCGCCAGAATTGGCGACAGAACCACCTGAAGGTGCGGCCCATGCGACAGCTACACGGGCGTAAGCGCCACCGGCGACTTCGGTTGCTCCAGTTGTGCCCGGATCAGCGGTATGTAACGAAACATACGCCCATCCTGTGGTGAGAAGTGCTTGATTTTCTTCAGCAACGGATGCTCTTGCCATGATGACTCCTTAGATTGTTTTTGATGTTGATGGTGGGTTGAGAAAACAACGGACGAGGAAAAAGCCCGTTGGCAGAATGTTTGAAGCGTTGTAAGAGAAAAGACTGCTTTATTTGCTCACAAGCGGCATAGGAAGTTTCATTGTCTTAATTCGTGCAGCGACTTGAGTTGCGGTCTGAACCATCTCAAAATGCATGGGATCCTTGAAGCCGTACTTGTAGTCCCCGCCCCATTGGATGCCGTACTTCTTGACCAAGGCGCGGATTGCCGCAATTTGCATGGCAGTAAATGATTTTTCAGGTGCGGTCTTCCAGAGGTGACAGGAGGCGTTGATATCGATCGCCGTGCCCGAGGCGTGATTGCTTAAATCTGTCTGATTCGGGATTTTTGCGAAGTTATAAGCCCAGTCATCCCAAATTCCTACATCAATGGGCTGGACCAGCTTGTGATACTCGGTGGCAAAAGCGATTAAGATCGGGGCAACGTGAGAAGTGACCGCAAAATACCGTTTTGTGCCGGGCACTTGGTAATTATGAACATCGATCACGTTGCGGTCTGGACTTGCGGGCCAGCCATTTTGGCTTAATTGAGTCATTGCTCTCCTTAAATCGAAGTTTTACTTACGATAAATTATGTAATTCACCACGATTGTCATGGCGGCACCGATTGCGGAAGCGAATCCGGTATTGCGCCAACGCCATTTCTCAAGAGCGCCTATGCGGTTTTCATGGTTCTTAAATGTTCCGGTCGGGTCTTTGACTTTCTCGACTTCACGGATTCGATTTTCATGATCGTTGATATCGTGCAAAGCGGCGTCAAGTTTTGTTTCGAGACGTTTCATAGTCGTTACGAGTTCAACCCAGTCATTGACCGAAATTTGAACAACTTGAATTTCAGAATCGGCCATGTCAGCGCCTCTCGGTTATACGGTGATGGGTTTCGTGAGTTTGGCGTTTGTTGCTTCCAAGATGGCTATTTGTCTCGCTTGATTCGCTATCTGGTTGCAAAAAGATTTAATCAAGTCCTCTATATCGATTTCCTGCTCCATTACTTGCCTTCCATCTTGAGTAATCGTGCTTCGTGGTCTTTCAAAAGTGGGATTAAAGCGATGGCAATTCGGTCGTAGTTGATCGAGTCAGGCTGACCTTCTTCATTTCTATTTACAAGGTACTCAGAAAGCATTGGAATCGACGCAACCTCTTCAGCGATTACTCCAAGGATGCGAGTTAACCCTTTAGAAGAATTGTTATTGGCTTCGTATTGGGCTTTATCTATCCAAGATCTAGGTTGCAGAGAAAGAATCGAGGTTAGAGGAATTGAGTCGGAGTTAACTTCTACCTTGTATCGAAGAGATGAGGTAACGCGAGCGATAAGACCGCTTGAAGAGTTTATGAAGGCATTAGCGGCTGATGTGGTGGTTGCCCCTGAAGGGTTGTAAA
>JAYVUF010000283.1:0-3087 GCA_043788135.1 Actinomycetes bacterium | reverse complement strand
CAGGCCGCTTTGCAGGCGTACACCGCGCAATTGGCTGATGCTCGTGGTGAAGCACAAGTAATTCGAGAAGAGGCACGGATTCAAGGCGCCGCTATTCTCGAAGAGTTGCGCTCAAAGGCTCAAGAAGAAGCGGCTCGAATCACATCTGCTGCACATGCTATTGTCGAAGCGGAGCGTAAACAAGTGCTCGCATCGCTGCGCCATGAAGTTGGAACGCTTGCGACAGAGCTCGCATCAAAGATTGTCGGAGAGGCCCTCGAAGATCAAGTTCGCCAGTCGGGCATCGTGGATCGCTTTCTGGCAGATCTGGAGCAGAATAAAAAGTGAGTAAAAAGTGATTGAGCTGGGAGGAAATAGTCGTCACTCTTTCGCGATTTTGCGTGGCGCTCTCGATGAGAAGCTCGTGGGATTAGATAGTGCCGGTTGCACAGCTGTCTCTGCTGAACTTTTCTCTGCTCTTTTTGCCCTCAATTCCGCCGTCGGATTGCGCCGAGCGTGCACTGATCCTTCTCGCGACTCTTCATCCAAGGCAGTCTTAATTAACGATCTCTTTGGGAAGAGCGTTTCTAAGAAAGTTTTGGATATCTTGGTCGAAGCGGTTTCACTACGCTGGTCGTCTTCGATCGATTTTGCAAGTGCCTTTGAGCAACTTGCGATAGAGGCAGAAGCAACCGCAGCCAATAACGACGGCTCCATTGATCGAGTTCAAGAGGAACTGTTTGCATTTGAAGTGATTCTGAGTGCTCATCAAGATCTGCGCCGACTACTCGGAGATTTAGTTGGCTCGCATGAAGGAAAAGCTGAAGTCCTAAAAACTCTCATCGCAGGGAAGGTGGCCCCTTCAACGCTTCGTTTACTTACCTACATGGTCAATGACCTTGCAGGTCGAGTTATAGATCAAGTTCTAGAAGTTTATGTGCAAGCTGTAGCGGCTAGGCGCAATCGATTGATCGTTCTGGTACGTTCGCGTTCAGCTCTCTCGCCCGCACAGGTAGAGAAGTTGTCCGCTTTGATGGCTCACCAAGTTGGGCAACCTGTTCATCTTAATTTTGAAGTAGACCCATCTGTGATTGGTGGAGTTTCAGTGCGATTCGCCGACGAACTCGTTGATGGAACTATCAGCACACGTTTGCTGGAGGCAGGAAGAGCACTAGCCGTTTAGGACCGTTTAGGTCAATTTAAGTTTCTCACTTCGGCAAATGTCTGGAGTGGGTTTAGTTAGAGGAGAAGATGATGGCCGAACTCACGATCCGTCCCGAAGAAATTCGCGATGCGCTAGCGAAGTATGTTGCCGCGTATAACCCTGGCACAGCAGCGCGCGATGAGGTCGGAACTGTTACTGAGGCAGGAGACGGCATCGCCCGCGTTGAAGGATTGCCTTCAACCATGACCAATGAACTTCTTAAGTTCGACAATGGCACACTTGGATTGGCGCTGAACCTAGATATTCGCGAGATCGGTGTGGTTATTCTCGGTGAGTTTGATGGCATCGAAGAGGGAACATCTGTTCGGCGAACTGGTGAGATCCTTTCAGTTCCAGTTGGAGATGGCTTCCTAGGTCGCGTTGTAGATCCACTTGGCCGTCCAATCGATGGCAAAGGAGAGATCGTTGCCGAGGCGCTTCGTGCTCTAGAAGTTCAGGCTCCGTCGGTTGTGCAACGTCAACCAGTTAAAGAGCCGCTTCAAACCGGTATCAAGGCCATCGACGCAATGACCGCTATTGGTCGCGGACAACGTCAGCTCATTATTGGCGATCGCCAAACTGGTAAGACCGCTATCGCAATTGACACCATTATTAATCAGCGCGATAACTGGAAATCTGGTGATCCCAAGAAACAGGTTAAGTGCATTTATGTTGCCATTGGCCAGAAAGGTTCAACCATCGCATCCGTTCGCGGAGCGTTGGAGGAAGCTGGAGCAATGGAGTACACGACGATCGTTGCTTCACCTGCATCTGATCCTGCTGGATTCAAATATCTCGCTCCTTACACTGGTTCCGCCATTGGTCAGCACTGGATGTATGCCGGTCAACATGTACTGATTATTTTTGACGATCTTTCTAAGCAGGCCGAGGCGTATCGCTCCGTCTCATTGCTCCTGCGCCGCCCACCAGGTCGTGAGGCATATCCTGGCGATGTATTTTATTTACATTCACGTCTTCTCGAGCGTTGTGCAAAACTCTCCGATGAGTTAGGTGGCGGTTCGATGACTGGTCTACCTATCATCGAGACCAAGGGAAATGACGTTTCTGCCTTCATTCCAACGAACGTAATCTCAATCACGGATGGTCAATGCTTCCTTGAGACAGATCTCTTTAACGCAGGCGTGCGTCCTGCAATTAACGTTGGTATCTCCGTTTCTCGCGTTGGCGGATCAGCCCAAACAAAGGCAATAAAAAAGATTGCAGGTCGTCTGCGTCTTGATCTGGCGCAATATCGTGAGCTTGAAGCTTTCGCTGCTTTCGGATCAGATTTGGATGCGGCCTCTAAGGCGCAACTAGAGCGCGGTGCACGTATGGTTGAACTTTTGAAGCAAGGTCAGTACTCACCTTATTCCGTCGAACAAGAAGTGGTTTCAATTTGGGCAGGAACAACCGGGAATATGGATTCAATCCCAGTTCCAGATATCCGCCGCTTTGAAGGTGAACTCCTTGAGTTCATTAAGACTTCTCACTCCGAAATCTTTGAAGTTATCGCTGCGACTCGCGAACTATCTGATGACACGGTTGCTGCGCTTCAAAAGGCTGTCGATGCATTTAAACTCGAGTTTCAAGTAGGCATCTAAGTAAAACATGGGTGCTCAACTTAGAATCTATCGCCGCCGAATGCGTTCGGTCAAAGCGACTAAAAAGATTACGCGTGCAATGGAGTTGATTTCGGCCTCTCGAATTGTAAAGGCGCAGAATCGAGTTCAAGCCTCTTCGCCTTACTCGACAGAACTTACCAACGCTGTACGCGCGGTTGCCCTCTCCTCGAATACCACCCATCCTTTAACCTCGGCCGTGCCAAATCCAAAGCGGGCCGCGGTCTTGGTCATTACAGCTGATCGCGGAATGGCTGGTGCTTATTCCAACTCAGCGATCAAAGC
>JAYVUF010000282.1:0-2227 GCA_043788135.1 Actinomycetes bacterium | reverse complement strand
TGTGCTCAATGAGGCGCAATTTAAGGAATTACTCGCCCTCGGACCTGATGGGTTAAAGTAGTCCAATGCTGATGCACTCGCTATTCCGTGAGGCCCATGCCATTGTGCGCCCACTTCCAGCCTCTCCGGTTTTCTTTGGGATCACAACCTTTGCCATTTTCTTGCTCTTGCTTTTCTTAGTACTTCGCCTAGATCGGGATTAACACAATCGCAAAAGTAGGAATTCTGGGTGGGACTTTTGATCCCATTCATCGCGGCCATCTGCACATTATTGAGTCACTAGCCGACCGCTTTGACTCCATCATGGTAGTACCGGCTGGTGACCCCTATATGCGCCGTGGGAAACCTGAAGCCTCTGGTTTTGATCGCATCGAAATGTGCACACTCGCCCTCGATGACCTCTCTGACGCTCTGCAAGAAAAGGTCGTTCTCACCGACCTCGAAGTTCGCCGTGAGGGCCCCACTTACGCGATCGACACCATCGCGCAACTAAAACCATTCTTTCCCAAAGATTCCTTCACTCTGATCCTGGGAAGTGACGCCGCAGCAAACTTCGACAAGTGGCACAAAGCAGATGCCTTAAAAAAAATAGTTGAAGTTCTGGTGGTACGTAGGCCGGGGGAGAAGTCAACAAACTCTGCATTCCCAGAGGTCGAGATAGATGCACTTGATATTTCCGCCACAAAAGTTCGCGAAGTCATTGAGTCAGGTGGAGAGCCAACAGAGTTTCTTACCGAATCAGTTTTAACTTACATCAAGGAGCGTGGCCTATATGGCAGCAAGTGAGCAAGTTCGAGCGTTAACACAGAAGGCTGCAGAGGCTATCAACGAGAAGCTGGGTCTAGATATTGTTGCAATAGATATGACCGAGCAGATGGTGCTCTCTGAGGTATTTCTGATCGCCACCGGCGCTAACGAACGTCAAGTAGAGGCAATCGCCGATGAGGTTTTCAAGAAGTTGTCAGAGATCGGGGAGAAACCTATTCGTAAAGAGGGCAAGGGCCAGTGGGTGCTGCTCGATTACTCCGATTTAGTGGTGCATATTCAATCCCAAGAATTGCGTAACTACTACATGCTCGATCGCCTGTGGAACGATTGCCCCCGTTTGCCATTGGAACTTGATGAATTAAGATAGGGGACTGTTCGATATTAATTTGGGGCTGTGGCGCAGCTGGTAGCGCACCTGCATGGCATGCAGGGGGTCAGGGGTTCAAATCCCCTCAGCTCCACAAATTTTTTTAGATCGAGTCAGAACTTTTGGGTTACACGATGTATTCCATACGAGTCATCATCCCAGCTTCCGCATGATAAGCATTGTGGCAGTGGATCATCCACCGTCCAGGATTTTCCGTGAGAAAGTCAACGTTGACCCCTCCCATGGGAGGAACCAGAACAGTGTCTTTCCTGGCTCCTGTTCCGCCAGCGCTTCCTAGTTGGAAAGTATGGCCATGCAGATGTATCGGATGGGACATCATCGACATATTTCTGATCCTGAACCTATTCATCTCTCCAGATTTCACGTTGAGAGGCTTAATATCAGGATATAAACGACCGTTGATTCTCCACTGGTAAGGATTCATCGTTCCCTTTAGGAGTAATTCGTGAGTTCGATCTGGCCTACGGTTGGGAAGCTGCACTTTGTCATCCGCTTGTAACAAATCTGCAGTGAGAGGTGTGCCATTTAATTCTTTAGGGCGAAAAGTTTCGTTCGGTATACTTCCGCTTCCAGTTCGTATTAGGGCGCGAGCGATATCAGATTTACCCACTGGTTCGGCAACCAAGGGGAATACTCCATCGCCAACTGTCACAACGACGTCATATCGTTCACCCATACCGATTCGAAGCAGGGTCGTGTCATATGGTTTGACCGGAAATCCATCGGTGTGAGTGACTGACATCGTGTGTTGAGCTAGCGCGACGTGGAAAATCGTATCTGCCGCGGCGTTGATTATTCGTATTCGTATTCGCTGCCCAGGATGAGCGGTGAGCAAATCTGGATCGTTCTTCGGACGACCATTGATGAGATACATGGGGTAAATAACATCCCCACCATCTATCCCATTCATCGAGCCCATGCCCATGCCATTCATCGAGCCCATGCCCATGCCACCCGAACTTGAAGTGTCACCCGAACCTCGCATTAGGCTCGCTAAAATTTGATCTGGGTTCTTTCCCACACCATCGGTCCAGTCATCAAGAATGACAATCCACTCGATCTCATAGTTCG
>JAYVUF010000281.1:0-6763 GCA_043788135.1 Actinomycetes bacterium | reverse complement strand
TGACCGATTCCCAATCGCGAGCCCACTTCTTTCGCCATTCGAAGGGAAGACCGCAACGCATACATTTTTTTGGGGGATAGCCGTTTTTGGTTTGGGCGACTCTCATATCAAGAGTCTAGAAGTCATCATCATTTTTTGTAAGCTAAACCCATCTTTTTATCAATCCCGTTAGTGCGCTCAACTGTCTAAGAAAATCAGAGTTTCTCACCACTAATTTGCAGGTGCATAATTTCTTCGGACAATTTGATCAAGTGGGAGTCATCATTCACGGCAAAACCACGCATTGATTCAAGGCAGGTGTAAAGACTTTTGATGGTGAAGATCGGTTAACTCGAGTTGCTCCTATTGACCAAGATCTACCTTGGAAAGGTGGGCTTCATGGTGCGAGTCCAACGACTGACTTACTTGAAATCGTTTTCACGAAGTGGGTTACTACTGAATCTGACACGAACCTTCATTTGGAAGGAGTCGTGCTTTTTTAGTGGACCAGTTCTTCAGGTTCTTCGGCCCACGGTAATTTCTCCCCGATCTTTTCTCGAATTTTGTAACTAAAACTTTTCTTTCCCTTAATTATTTCTTCTTTCAATTTGTCGATTTTTATCGTTATATCTATCTTCTTGGCTGGAGTTAGTTCAAACTCGGAAAGATGAATGGGCAGATTTTTGAGAGTTGCTTTGACCGTGTGTTCGAAACCCCAATCATTTCCCAAGATGCGAACAATGTAATCCACGTCTATTCCCTCGGGAGTAAGGTCTTGATCCAGAAGCAGCGATGCAATATCCGCTACATCTTTTTGAGCTAATTTGGTGACCTGTAGTTTAGAAAGTAGTAAATCCGCTAAGGAAATAGTTGGCGAATCAATGAAGAGGCGATCGCTTAAATCAATTTCATGGCACATTTTGAAAGTATCAATCAGAACATCGACAGGACGTTGGTGTTCTAAATCAAGGAGAATTAGTCGGGTGGCACCATGAATCGCATTGAATCGTTTATCTTCAACATAGCCGGATTCAAGCATCAATTCTATAAATTTCTTCATCTCTTTCTTCGGTCCAATAAAATCTAAATCTCCATATTGGCGTAGGAGGGGTTCGTGACGCGCTGAGGGGGAATGAAACCAAATGGCCAAGCCACCAAGAAGTTTTACGTTAAGACCGGCTGACTTTATTTTGGCTGCCAACCGTTGTGCTTCGTCAGTTAAATCAAGAAGAGTGTATTCCATATTTTAACCCCTCACAATCTGATGGCCTTTTATTTTTCCCTTTTCTAGCGTAACTAGTACCCCACTAAGAGAGCCAGTTATGTGATCGCTTCCTGGATTGATAGCGAGAGTCCTGCCGATTTTTCTAAAACCTGGTGATTCATGAATATGTCCGTGTAGTGAAAGCAGAGGCTGATATTTTTCAATGAAGTATTTAATTGATTTACTGCCTACTGGCACCATTTTTACTTGCCCACCTTCATTCTGAATTACCCAATTTTCATCTAAGAATGGGGCATTATCGAGACCACTCTCAAAAGGTGGGGCATGCAAATTAAAAATTGCAGTTTCAAAATTTTGTATCTGACTCGCTAACCGTTCGATTGAGACTAGTAATTGTTCTTCGGTCTCTTCACGCGCAGTTTGCCATGGTGTCGGATTTGCGTAACCCCATGAAATCATTTCGTATCGATCATCGACAATGAGCACACCATCTTCTGCATAGGATCCCCAGGAAGCTTCCCTCAGTAGCGGAGCCCAAGATTGCGGATCATCATTCCCCAGCATCCAATACAAGGGCATGTTCATTGGCCGAAGTCTTTCATTGGCCATTTCAAGCCAATTGATAACTCTCTTTCGCATCAAAGTTTCCATAAATGTTTCAAAAGTGTCATTCTTTTGCATCTCCTCTATTTCATCAGGTTCACAAATGTAAGAGTAGAAGCCGATATCTGCTATTAGTTGCTGAGCTTCTTCCAAATCGGCCTTCGTTTCTAGCTCGTATTTCTTCCCTTTTAAAGTGAAGTGATGGCCGCCGTTCGGTGATTTTCTTATAACTTGCAGCTCTTTGCCGGCCAGATCACCCCCCATAACCATGACGTCTGCTTTGTAGATAGGCCCGGCATTTAGAAACTTTCTAAAACATCGCTCGGAACCGTGTACATCAGTCGCAAAATAGATAGTGGTCCTTGATTTCACCCTCCGAATGATGCCCCGTTTTAGGGCTTTTGGGTAGATTAAAAGAAGAATCGGATGTGTCGCTCATTTGATAATTCTTCCGAGAAAGTCTTCGGTGTGTTCCCCTAACACTAAATCCTTGGTACCAAATTATGCGAGTACACTTTTTTTCAAATCGACAACGGTCGGGAAATAGGGAGAAATATATGTCTAGTTTTTCCAATGCAAATCCTGAGCTATTTGTTCGTAAGAGTTCCGGATTCGTGCGAGAAGCTTCTGCATTTGATGCAGTTGTTTTCAATGCCGTGTTCTCCGCTCCAGTTGGAGCGGTCTTAGCCTGGGGTATCTTCTTTTCGCTCTCGGCTTTTCCTGGAGCCAACTTAATTTTGGCTATTCTCATATGCGTAGTGCTTAATGTTCCCATCATCATCATGATGTCTAGCCTCGCGGCCAGCATGCCCAGAACCGGTGGAGACTACGTGTGGGTTAGTCGAATTCTTTCTCCTCCGTTGGCAACAATTTCGAGTTTCTCGGCAGCATTCTCAGCGCTTATAGGCGCGACTTTTTGGGCGAGATATTTCCCGGTTTATGCCCTCGGACCCGCCTTAGTGACTTATGGATCGATGTTTAACAATAAAACTATGGTCACGTGGGGAAATAATTTTCAAACTAACAATATTTGGATTTTCCTCGGTGCATTTGCCATGATCCTTCTCATGACATTTTTACTTGTTGGTGGAACGAAGCGCACCCTGAAGTGGATGAACATTTCTTGGATCATTGCCTCAGTTGGGACATTCCTAGCCTTTATTGCTTTGGCTATTGGTTCAAGGGCAAAGTTTATAACTCACTTCAACGCACTATCGGCCAAGAATGGAGCGACTGGAGATGCATACTCTGCCGTTATTGCCGGTGCGGGTCATCCAATTCCAAATTCGTCCTGGTCTCTAACTAATTGGAATGCAACTTTGCCAACTGTGTTCGTCATCATGACATTCATGATGTGGAACTATTGGAGCGTTTATTTGGCTGGAGAACTCAAGGGAGCCGGCAAGAAGGAACGTCACGAAAAAATTATGTATTCTTCCTTGGCTTGGAACGCAATCTTTTTAATTATGGGAATACTGCTTCTCTACAAAACAGTCGGTTACAAGTTCATGGCGGCTGCTAATACAGGTGGAAACAAGGCATACGTTGTTCCAACAGGACCTTGGTATCACTTCTTGGCATCCCTCTCTCTGAACGTGCCTGTGATTACTTTCTTAGTCGTAGGCTCATTCCTATTTTGGTCATTACCGGCCATGGTCGGAAACGTTTATCAACCAGTCCGAGCACTATTTGCTTGGTCGTTTGATCGGCTGTTGCCCGCCAAATTGTCCGATGTAAATCCAAAGACTCACTCACCGGTCCCGGCTATTTTTACTGTTATGGGTGTTGTCACGGCCATGCTCATCTGGAGCATCAAGGCCACTACGTTTTCAACGTGGCTCGCCCTTGGAGTTTTGGCCGGCGTCGTCTGCATCATCATCGTAGCAATGGCGGCATTCACTTTCCCTACTCGTCGCAAAGATCTTTATGATAATTCACCTTCCAACGTGAATTTTATGGGAATTCCAGTTTTGAAAATTGTCGCTCCGCTCTCAGCGTTGGTAATGATTTTCTTAACTTGGATGGTCTTGAAATATCCGGCACTAGCTATTGGGTCAACCAAGAACGCTTGGTGGGTGCCAGCCTTTATTGGAGGAATCATTGTTGTAGGGCTTGTCCTCTACTATGTTCCAAAAATGGTCAGGCGATCACAAGGTATTAATATCGACCTTGTGTACCAAGAACTTCCACCAGAGTAAAAGGATTCGTAAAAATCGACTCCTCGAATTGAATCGGGGAGTCGATTTTTGTGGAATTTGTTCGGCGAATTTCTCATAGTTCAAATAATTAAGGAGAAAAACAAGTGTCTAGATTTAGCACGATATTCCCCAATATTCAGAAGCCGCTTATCGCTATGGCGCACGTTCCTCCTCTACCTGGAACTCCCCTATTCGATGCGAAACTCGGAGTTCAAGGGTTGATTGATCACGTGAAGAGGGATACAGAATTGCTTTTAGAAGCTGGGTTCGATGCAATTCTTTTTTGCAATGAAGGAGATAGGCCATACCAACTACGGGCTGGTCTTGAAGCATCTGCCGTTATGTCGCGCGTGGTGACAGAATGTCGACCAACAGACAGGCCTTATGGGGTCGATTATCTCTGGGATTCTCAGTGTGCTTTGGCTATTGCGGTTGCTACCGATGCTTTATTTATGCGAGAAGTAATAAACGGAACATGGGAATCAGATATGGGTTTATGGGAACCAGATGCCGCAAAATTGTTTCGTGACCGCCGAGCATTTGGGCGGGATGATTTAGCTATTTTTGCAAATATCACTCCTGAGTTTGCCTCTAATATCGGAGTTCGAACCGCGGGTCAGATGGCAAAATCCACGGTCGTCTCCTCCTTAGCCGATGTGATCCTAGTTTCTGGTCCAATGGCCGGGTCGGAGCCCGATGTGAAAATTGTGGCCGAAGTGCGAGACGCCTTACCAGCAGAAATTCCGGTATTGCTCAATACCGGCGCTAAAGCGGGAACCATTGCCAAGTTCTTTAAACATGCGAATGGGTGCATTGTGGGCAGCGATTTAAAGCGAGATGGTTATACCTGGAATGAGGTAGATCCAGAAAGAGCTAAGAAATTTATTGACGCTGCACGCAATGCGTAAATCTGATTCCCCTCTCTTTCTCGGGATTGACATTGGATCTTCAGGAGTCAAAGGACTATTGCTCGATCTTCATGCGGGAATTCAAGGTACGGCAACATGCGCGGTTGATTTATTTTCAGAGCATCCGGGATTCGCAGAGGCGGACCCTCATCAATGGTGGAGTGGAATCAAAAGCATCGTTGATTTGCTCGTGACCTCGAAAAATATTTCACCGGATACAATTAAGGCTATTTCATTTACGGGAATGGTTCCCGCGATTCTATTTCTGGATCAAGATCGAAAACCTTTGCGTCGAGCCATCCTGCAGAGTGATGCGCGCGCCTTCGCCGAAATCGAGGCGTTGAATTATGCGCTTTCAGGGGTTGATCTTCTCTCAAAAATTGGTTCCTCAATAACTCAACAATCCGTAGCTCCAACTGTTGCTTGGATGTCCAAGAATCAACCAGAAGTTTTATCAAATACTAAGTACATCGTTGGTTCCTACGATTGGGCGGCTATTGCATTGGGCGCAACTCCGCATGTTGAATCAAATTGGGCTCTTGAAAGTGGTTTATATAACTGGGATGGTTCTCCAGCGTTGGAAGTACTAACGGCGGTCCCTATTGATTGGCCACAATTATTAGCACCACTTCCTTCCGGCAGTTCCGTAGGGAATGTTTCTGAGTCGGTGGCTAGGGAGTTGGGTCTCTCCTCCGCCACAGAAATAATTGTTGGGGGTTCAGACACCGTTCTTTCAGCTTACGGCGCTGGACTAATGCGCCCGGGTGACGCTTTGGTCAAACTTGGTGGTGCCGGAGACATAATGGTCATAAGCGATACAAAAATATTGGATAAGCGCATTTATCTTGATTCGTATCCGATCCCGGGCAAATGGCTTCCAAATGGGTGCATGGCAACTAGCGGATCTTTACTTCGTTGGGAACAGAAAATTTTTGGTGAAGCTGATCTCGAAATATTTGACGCGGAGGCAGGGGTAAGCCAACCTGGAAATCTTTTAGTTCTTCCATATTTTCTTGGGGAGAAATCCCCCCATCATGATTCGAATTTGCGGGGTGCTATTCTTGGTCTTCACTTAGGGTCAACGCGAGGAGATATCCATCGCTCTTTCCTGGAAGCGATCGCTTATGGCTTTAAGGAACATTTAGAGATTTTTAACTCCATTGGAATTACTGTTGGTGTCACAAAAATAACTAATGGCGGTTCCAAATCCAAGCTATGGCGCACGATTTTATCCGATGTATTGCAAACTGAACTTATTTCAATAATTAATCATCCGGGGGCATCATTTGCGGCGGCGGTAATTGGTGGCATTGGCTCCAGGCACATCAAAGAATGGGATTTTGTGGACGATTACCTGGAGCGCGGTGAAGTGATCTCTCCAAACTCAAAGAATATAGAAATTTATCAAGAACGATTTGGAGAGTTCTTAGAGCTTAAACAGAAAACTGATTCGATTTCACATTCCTTGGCGAAGACTCAGAATTTAATAACAACTAAGAACTGATTAAAGGGCGAATATCACCGGACCTTCGGCCTCCGGAAAATCAATGTCGGTGAACATAATCGGGTGAATCGATAAACCCACCTTGGGGCGGCGAACTTAGTTCCAGTGGGGGAGCTGAGGTAGGAATAATACAGAGAGTGAAAAAATGTGAGTTTTCGCTGAGAATGGCGTAGGTCTTTTATCGCTCGGGCCGTAACCTTTCCTCAACCTATTCAATGAGGAGTGGTTATATGAATAAAGAGTCGGCTGGTTCAATCGAAGGTCATCACATTGATTACATTCCCGAGAGTGAGCGCAAAGGAAAGGTCTGGAAGCAAGGACCGTTTTGGTTTTTGGGTAACTTTCA
>JAYVUF010000280.1:0-2524 GCA_043788135.1 Actinomycetes bacterium | reverse complement strand
AATCAGGCAAGCCAATCGACCGTACGAAGTATAGGCTTTGTAGTAGATGAACATTGGCGAAGTTACACACGCTAAATCTGGGAAACTAGAATGTAAATTGATAGTTCTCGTATCTGCGTAATTAGCATATTCATTGGACCTTGAAATTAGTAATTGTTAATACCCAAATCGGTAGCGGTCTCAGTTCGACGAAATACTTCCGAGGTAAGTTCGCTCCTCTGCACTATCCTTTGAATTAATTCTTGAGATCCTCCTATAAGTGTGGCGTTGAAATCTATTTCGTTTACAAAAATCCAACTTTTGTCTTCTGGCCAAATTAAATTCGGAGATTGAAAGTTAAAGTGATCGTGGATCTCAAATCCAATGTGCAGCGCTTCCTTAATTGCTCCTTGCATTAAAAGATAGTTCCTATTAGGTAATTGAAATCTTTCGAATTCCATAATCCCTTTAGGCAGGGTATTCGCGGGGAGAGCATAATCTGAGAGATTGCGATGTCGATGCTTTCGCATGGTATTTCTTATGCTCAAATAACGAAACGGTTGTCGTTGTATTATTCGGAAAATTATTGAAGGATTTCTAGGTATGTATACAGCGAAAGCTCCCGGATGTAACCATCCATACCCCTCCCAAAGTGCATGGAAACAATTTTCAGGAGTACTTGAGAAATCAACCAACGTATCTAGCAAGGTAGTCAAAGAAGTCGACCTAACCTCATTAAGGCCACCATCGGCTCCTGTATGGCGAACAAGAACATAGGACTCAAAACCGCTTGGAATACAAATTCCTACTGAAAATGGCAAAGAATTCCATGAATCAAGGCCCTCCCTGATCCAATCTCCGACGGATAAATCTTCAGCGATTGTTAATTTGGCAAGTATTCGCAATTGTCTCCATCTTCCTTTTTCTCTCTGGAACCCGATTGTCTCATGGACCTCGTGGGATGAAACTGGGCACTAAAACTTAGTTATACGAATTGTTTGAAGAGTTACTTAATTTCACGCATTAGTTTCTAGTGGCGATGTCCACAGTTCACTTTTTTGGAAGTTTGTGAAACAGGTAGTGATCACTCATCTTTGGAGTTCATCGGCAAAGTTATGCGCAAGGCGTTTAGGTCATTAGCTAAAATTTTCGTCGTCTGTCCAGGAAAAGATCTCCAGTCGTCCGTTCTCGCATGGATGTACCTACCTGAGAGATCATCGATAGCACCAGATGCGATGAATTCAACTAACTCGGCGGTTAATTCGGGTGGAGACCAGATATCTGGAGCATCCCAGATATCTGCAAAAAGAGTTGAGGTCATTTCGGTTTTGACCAAGCCAGGCGATATTGCAAAAACACGCACTCCCGATGCGCGGACTTCAGCGGCCAAAGTTTCGCTAAATCGAATAACAGCAGCTTTGGACGCCATGTAAGCAGTGGAGATTACGTCCTCAGCATCATCGACCCGGTAATGAGCCGCACCAGAAGCCACGTTAACGATATGTCCTTTGCCACGCGAGAGCATGGACGGGAGGATAGAACGGCAGCAGAGATAGGTGCCAAAGACGTTGACCTCAAATACGCGCCACCAATCACTTGGCGAGTTCAGCCACGCGGCGTCAGCAGTTCCTGAAGTAGCTGCATTATTAACCAAGAGATCAATAGGACCCCAGTTCGATTCGACGTGTGCGACCGCATTAGCCACAGCATCTGCATCGCTTACGTCAAGGGAGATCGGAATGACACCGAACTGCGCCGCAAGTTCCTCTAGTTGCGAAGTTGTGCGAGCGACCGTGACAACTCGCATACCCATTTGAGAAAGCTTGATTGCTATCGCACGCCCAATGCCGTGACTTGCCCCAGTTACGAAGGCAATGCGAGGGTCATCGCTCATGTCCGTGATGCTAATCATCTCTCTTCATTAAAGCAATGGAACTGATAAACCATGACGCACTATCTATTTTCCGCTGCCATGAATCATGACATGGTGCGCTTGAAGATGTTCTGTTTCATAACATCGTTTACTTATGTCTCAGGAGATAGTTGATTCTTGGGGATCTCTGATTCCCGTCCTAATTCCAAGTCCCAGCTCATCGCCCTCACTCTCTTGCATGAGGGGTTGCCCCCTTGCATGAGGGGTTGCCCCCATCTCAGGCCGCCTTGCGATTTGGGGTGAGTAGGTAGTGGGTTCATATCTTGCTCTCTCGCCATAAGACTGGTGGCCTTGAATCTATCGGGGCGTATTTGTAGGCGCGCTCTGCCTTAACCACTCTCGAACAGATATGAGAAGCGCCTGCGCAATTAGGCTGGCCATCCGCACCCTAGTCCCGGGCTAAACCACAACCAGGATCATTGGGAAGATAATCAAATTTTTGATTGGTGATTATGAGAAGAGATCTTCGATATGCGACCGTACCTTTCGTTCTCTAGAGTTTGCTTATGCTTGGCGGAATCAACAACGATCTCTTCTTTTCTAGTTTTGGCGGATTTTTAGTCATAGTGTTGATCCTGATCCCGATTCTCAAGTGGACATTTCCCGGCAATC
>JAYVUF010000279.1:0-2043 GCA_043788135.1 Actinomycetes bacterium | reverse complement strand
CCGCGGTGGCGCAGTGGCTCGGTGAACCGCTGGAAACCTGGCAAAAGGTGTTGGGTGCTTAGACCCAACAGAAAAAGTTTATTAGCCACATTGCTATGGGTAATAGTGGCCCAGGCTGTCGCTACTGAAGATATACCAGCGCCTGAGTTAGATGGAGGCGCGGGCAAGGCAAAGTGGCTAGTTCGGGAAGAGCGGCAAGACAAGCTGTTCGGCCCGGGACCTCGATTTTTGACACTTGAAAGCAAAGAAAAATGGCAAAATCTAGAATTGAATGTGATAAATGAATGGGACCAAATTGTTCTAAAGAAAACTTACTCAGCAATGGATTTTCCCAAGAACGGGCATTACGTCCTACACTGGCAAACGACATCGGGCCGTTTTATTGACGGGCAGCGCTATAGTGATTTTCTTACTGGTAACGATAGCAGAGGACTCGGTTTTGTATTTTGGCCAAATGGTCTCAAACAAATACCGGACGCCTACAGATTCAGCGGCTTAAATTTTTTTCAAAAAAACGAGCGCAATCCAGTTGGAAACTTTGTCTTTCACACCATGGCACTCAATCCAAATATTTCAGGGAAAGATGTCAAAGATCAGCAAGGGACTAGGAATGAAGAGTTTAGTCCTGCCGAAAAAATGCATGTGGGAACGTCATGGAAACTAGAAGCCATCACGCCAAGCGCTTTAGTTTTGGGGGCAAATAAAGACAGCTTGATTCAAACGCTAACTGTGACAGTTTCAAGCATGGGACCAACCTTTCTTAAATTCCAAACAAACGCGGGACAGGGATTTGACTTTCCAGTTAAAGTAAGTTTGAGCGCTAGTGAAACCCGTGAAATTGCATTGCCGATGGCTGTCCTTCAGCCCGGATTAAATGTGGCTTTCATCAAAGCAGAAGACCCAATGGGCCGGACTCAGCAACTCACTTTGACCGCTCAGTTGAATCAAATCTTGTATCCTCAAAATTTAGAAGCCCTGATTCCTCGGCCTAGGTACCGTTGGCAGGCGACTAAGAATAAAAAAGTTTTAGCAACAGGTAATGGTTGGGCTGATTATTTGCTTGAAAATATATCCCAGTGGAGCACATCAAGTGAAAGAATTCAAACACCGGAACTTGCGGAAGAAATAAAAATACTTTGGCCTGACGGAAAGCCAAACTTAGACTTAGAAGTGACAGACGATAGGGCGAATCCTACAAAAAATCTCGGTGGAGGATCCTATCTCTTACCTAAAGGTGGTGACGGCACTTTCCGCCTAAGATTGAAGCGGATCTTTGAAGCGCGTTGCTTTCTTGATATTCACGCGCGTTTATCCCAAGCAGATGGTGGGACTGTATTTGAAATTCGATCGGGTTGGTGGCAAGGCGATAAAGCCGTACCAGTAAATGGCGAGACCGGGAACAATTCCGCCTCTTGGCGGGAAGTGGCAAGAGAGAGATCTCAAGCAAAGGCACTAACTTTGACAACGGCTCTCTGGAGTTTTGCACCGAATGCCAATTTTGGACCCTTTACTTTAAGGGCCCGAACAGTCGGCGATGACTCGGCGGAACTCGACCGCTCGCATGGGTATTTAGGTAGCATGGTGGGCGGAGACAATACTTTGCCATCAGAAATTCGGGCACCTTACGGTAGGGTTTCTGTGCAAATTAATTTAAAGAAAGGTAAAGGTCGGCGCGCACTTTGGTTGGAGACAATTCAGCCACCAGAGATAAAGTTTTTGGAGCCGACAGAGCAGCCTGGGATGGCCTATCGGCTGGCGGGTCAAATTGAAGAGAACGAACTATTGGGTACGATATTTAGAGAGAAGCTGAGCTGGTTTTGGAAAATGGATAGCTGCGAGCTTCCCTCCCTTGCACCAATATTTTTAGCGCCAAACGCAAGAATAAATGAGGGCGCTCATACTTTTGCAGATTGTATGGCAGTATTTGAATTGAAGCCGAATGGCGAGCTACGCCGAGCCAGAACTACTCGTAGTAACGGTATTGTAAACTACAAATATTGCGCCACGGAAGATATTCATTCCATGGTCTTTCTATTGCCATTC
>JAYVUF010000278.1:0-3579 GCA_043788135.1 Actinomycetes bacterium | reverse complement strand
GCTGTAGACGGTGCTCTGCTCCGTATTCATAATCTGATTAGCCCCGATGCGCCTGTTGGTGGTGAGGAAGATTTTGTTGTTCTCGAACATGTTGGTTCCCCAAGAGATTTTTCTAAAGATGGTTTTGAACCAAAAGACCACGTCGAATTAGGCAAAATTTTAAAGGCTATTGATACTGAGCGTGGAGCAAAAGTATCTGGATCACGTTCTTATTATTTAACTGGAGTGGGTGCTTTACTTGAGTTCGCCCTCATCAATTATGCAATCTCCTCGGCCAGTCGATCCGGATTCATTCCCGTTATTCCGCCGGTAATGGTAAAGCCTGCCGCAATGGAGGGTACTGGTTTCTTGGGTCAGGCCGCCGAAAATGTTTACTATCTTCAAGAAGATGACAATTACTTAGTTGGAACAAGTGAAGTGCCATTGGCGGCTTATCACATGAATGAAATAGTTGAGGATTTGCCGCTGAGATATGCAGGTTACTCAACCTGCTTCAGACGCGAAGCCGGTACTTACGGTAAAGATACTCGGGGAATAATTCGCGTTCACCAATTCGATAAAGTTGAAATGTTTATTTTTTGCGAACCAAAAGATGCGCTCGCTGAACATCAAAAATTACTGCAATGGGAGAAAGAATTCCTAAATGCTATGGAGATTCCTTATCGAGTTATTGATGTCGCTTCTGGCGATTTAGGTGCAAGTGCCATACGTAAATTTGATATTGAAGCTTGGATTCCAACTCAAAACGCTTATCGTGAAGTTACCAGCACTTCAAATTGCACCGAATTTCAAGCCCGTCGTTTGAATATCCGCTTTCGTGATGGAGAGGTAACTAAACCCGTTGCGACACTGAATGGCACGCTCGTTGCTATACCTCGAATGATTGTTGCAATACTTGAAAATCACCAACAAGCAGATGGGTCGGTAGTTGTTCCGCTCGCCCTTCGTCCATTTTTAGGAGTAGACCAATTACTTCCAGCATAAGTGGCTTGAGGCCGAAAGTCATTGCCACAGATCTAGATGGCACGATCGTCTCTTCGTACGAGCACATCACTCCAAGAACGATCTCGGCATTCACGGCCGCTCACAAATTAGGAATAGAAATCTTTTTCGTTACTGGCAGACCACCAAGATGGATGCGTGAAATCAAAGAAACATTTGGATTTGGAAATGCGATCTGTGCGAATGGTGCCATGCATTACGACTTAATGAATGAGAAAGTTATAGAAGAGTGGTTGATTCCTATTGAAGCCCAACTTGAGTTTGTCAAAAGAATGCGTGTCGCTGTTCCTACTATCTCATTCGCTACTGAGTATGGTGAAGAGTTTCATCACGAAAAGGCTTATGTTCCACGCTGGGATGTTGGAATTGATAATCACCCAGTAATTAAAATCGAAGAGAAATTACTCCAACCTGCCTTTAAAATGTTAGCCCGCTGCTCTGATTTCGAACACACATCTGATGAACTATTGGCAATTGCCGAACGTGAGGTTGGAGAATTGGTAACGATCACTCATTCAAATGCCAGAGAATCACTACTGGAAATCTCGGCGCTGGGCGTTAGCAAAGGTGAGACTCTGGCAAAGCTCACAGGGAGAATGGGTTTTGAATCTGATCAAGTAGTGACATTTGGTGACAATCCAAATGATTTTTCTATGCTCGCGTGGGCTGGTCGATCATGGGCTATGGCAGACGGTCATTCAGATGGACCAAAGTATTCAAAGTTCGTCGCGCAGCCGCACCACCACGACGGAGTTGCGATAGTAATTGAGGAGTTGTTAGCACTTCCAGCCTAACTATTGAATTTTGCCTCTCTATGAGTGTGCCACTAAGTTTGCCCACGGAGGGCTCGCATAGTGGCCGAGTGCACCGGTCTTGAAAACCGGCAAGGGAAACCTTCGTGGGTTCAAATCCCACGCCCTCCGCCAGCTTTACCAGTTCCTATCGCAGGAACGACGGTGTTTGTGTGCGATTTCACGCTAACTTACTGGATCCCCACCTAGCGCTATAAGGCCGCTGCTACCAAACTTCTCTCATGGCAATTGATACCTCAGGCAATGGCGTCTTCTCAGAGGGTCGGGCGAAGTTGAGCGTTCGCACGTTAAGAACTGATAAATGGTGGTTGCAACCATTTATAACTGTCCTAGTACTTTTCTCCTTCATCGTTTATGCAACTTTCCGGGCATTTGAAAATGGAAAGTACTTTGCGCAACCGTTGATCTCTCCATTCTATTCGCCCTGTCTATCCACCGATTGTGTAAAAGATTCTCCTTCATTTGTTGGAACTATCTTCGGTACCTACCATATTTTTGGAATGACAGTTTCACCATCACTCTTTATATTGATTTTTCCGCTGGCATTTCGAATGACCTGTTATTACTACCGCAAGGCGTACTACCGTTCTTTCTGGATGTCACCACCTGCATGTGCGGTAGCCGAGCCTCATTCTAAATACACAGGTGAGACGCGCGCTCCGCTCATTTTACAGAACGGTCATCGTTACGCCTTCTACGCTGGATTAGTCTTTAATACTTTTCTTACTATCGATGCCTTTGCAGCATTTAGGAATGAACGAGGCCAATGGGGCCACATGTCAATTGGAACGTTAGTACTTCTTGCGAATGCAACTTTCTTGTGGCTTTACTCGCTCTCATGTCACACTTGCCGTCATACGGTTGGTGGGAGGCTACGCAACTTCTCACAGCATCCAATTCGTTACAAGCTGTGGACATGGGTTTCGATTTTGAACCACAAACATCAGAATTTTGCGTGGATCTCACTATTTGGTGTTGCGTTTGCCGACCTATATGTTCGCCAGGTTTCTGGCCACTCCATCCGCAACCTCTACTTCTTCTAAAGGCGAAAGAAAATGACAGAAAAACTGGAACGTCATAAGTATGACATCGTCGTTATCGGTGCCGGTGGGGCTGGGCTGCGTGCTGCAGTAGAGGCGCGCGAATCCGGACTATCTGTCGCGATTGTGTGCAAATCCCTTTTTGGTAAAGCTCATACCGTTATGGCAGAAGGTGGTGCCGCCGCCTCCATGGGCAACGTGAATGAAAAAGATAACTGGATGGTGCACTTTCGCGACACGATGCGCGGTGGAAAATTCCTCAACCATTACAGAATGGCGGAGTTGCACGCGAAAGAGGCACCAGATCGGATTTGGGAGCTTGAAACTTGGGGCGCTCTGTTTGACCGCACGAGTCAAGGCAAAATTTCACAGCGAAATTTCGGTGGCCATGAGTATCCCCGTTTGGCACATGTAGGAGACCGCACGGGATTGGAATTAATTCGCACGATGCAACAACGCATTGTTGCCCTCCAACAAAAAGATGGCCGGGAGAGTGGAGACCTGGAGAAGAATCTCAAAGTATTCGCAGAAGTCACTATTACCGAAATTCTAAAAGAGAATGGCAAAGTTGCTGGCGTTTACGGTTACCGACGCCATGATGGTGGAGAAGTTCTCTTCGAGGCATCTGCAGTAGTTATTGCGACTGGCGGGGTCGGGAAGACCTTCAAAATTACTTCAAATTCTTGGGAGGGGACGGGTGATGGTCATGCGCTGGCCCTCAAAGC
>JAYVUF010000277.1:0-2477 GCA_043788135.1 Actinomycetes bacterium | reverse complement strand
GCAGATCAATCCTTACCTGCGCTAGAATTATTGGAACGGAAAATCCTAATGAAATTTCAAGCACCTAAAGGGGTAAGTGAATATTTCCCCCCGAGGTCTATGGCATTTGATTATGTTCGGTCAACTCTTATTACGACTGCATCCGACGCTGGCTATTTACCAATCGAACTTCCAGTATTTGAAGATACCGAACTCTTTGCTAGGGGAGTGGGTGAGAGTACTGATGTAGTGACAAAAGAGATGTACACCTTTGAAGACCGGGGTGGAAGGTCTATAACCCTTAGACCAGAGGGGACGGCTGGGGTTATTCGGGCCGTGATCGAACACGGTCTTCATCGGGGACAATTGCCGATAAAACTTTGGTATTCAGGTGCATTCTTTAGGGCCGAACGTCCGCAAGCTGGTCGCTATCGACAGTTTTATCAAGTTGGAATTGAAGCAATTGGGTTAAATGATCCAGAATTAGATGCGGAAGTGATTGCGGTTGCTGACCGAAGTTTGAAAAAGTTAGGACTGCTTAACTATCGCCTTGAAATTACTTCGTTAGGAGATTTTGATTCTCGTTCAGCCTACCGAGTAGTTTTAGATAATTTCATTGCAAAACTAGATTTGGATGAAGCGACAATAGCGAAGGCCCGAATAAATCCCATGCGCCTCTTTGATGACAAACGCGAAAGTGTGAAAACACAAATGGCCGATGCGCCTCTCTTGATAGATTATTTATCGGCAGCAAATTTAGAACATTTCGAAATTGTTCAATCAACGCTAAAAGCATTTGAAATCGATTTTTCAATTAATAGTCGGATGGTTCGAGGATTGGATTATTACACTGGCACGACCTTCGAATTTATTTATGATTCCTTAGGGGCGCAGTCTGGTATTGGTGGCGGTGGTAGATATGACGGACTTATGACGCAACTGGGAGGTTCCAATCTCTCGGGAATAGGTTACGGAATGGGTGTGGATCGGATATTGCTGGCTTGCGAACAAGAGAAGATATCGATGCCGCAACCATATAAATTGGATTTGTTTGTGATTGCTTTGGGATTACAGAGCAAAAGTTTCGCAGCTCGCAAAGTAAATGAACTTCGTAATGCCGGATTTAAAGTGGATTTTGCTTACGGTGACCGTTCCTTGAAGGGTGCCATGAAAGCGGCGGATCGAAGTGAAGCCCGTTTTAGCTTGGTCTTTGGTGAAAATGAGGTCGCCTCAGGTACGGTTGGAATAAAAAACATGACCAGCGGAGAAATTCAATCAGTTACGATTTCTTCCTTGCCAAGTTTTCTAAGAGGATAGGTTGTGAATTTTTTATATGCTAAGAACTCATGAAGCAGGCTCATTAACGAAAGCCGATGTCGGTAATAGGGTCACTTTGGCCGGTTGGGTTGCCAGGCGAAGAGATCATGGCGGCGTTGCTTTTATCGATTTAAGGGATGCCTCGGGAGCGGTACAAGCGGTCATTCACGATGAATCAGTGGCAGGTGCACTTCGCGCCGAATGGTGTGTTTTATTGAATGGAACGGTTGCCCTCCGACCGGCTGGCAATGAGAATTTAGCAATTCCTACCGGCGAAATTGAAATAATTTGTGAAAAAATGGAAGTCCTGAGCGAGGCTTCCGCCCTTCCCTTTCCAGTGGACAGTGGCGATTTGAACACCATCAGCGAAGAAGTTCGATTGAAATATCGTTATCTGGATCTAAGACGCGAAGGACCAGCCAAGAATCTTCGGCTTCGCTCAAAAGTGACATCGGCGATTCGATCGGTTATGGATAGTGAAGGCTTTTTGGATATTGAAACTCCATATTTAACTCGATCTACCCCCGAAGGTGCTAGGGATTTCTTAGTACCCGTGCGTTTGCAACCTGGAAGTTGGTATGCCCTTCCGCAATCTCCACAACTATTTAAGCAACTGCTGATGGTTGCTGGAATGGAAAAGTATTATCAAATTGCTCGATGCTTTAGAGATGAAGATTTCAGAGCGGATCGGCAACCAGAATTCACCCAACTTGATATTGAGATGTCCTTCATTGATCAGGAAGACATACTTGCTATCGCGGAGAAAATATTAAAGCAGGTTTTCAAATCTGTAATCGGATATGAAATTTCCACTCCCATTCAACATATGACTTATCGCGAAGCGATGAGACGATTTGGAACCGATAAGCCGGATCTGCGCTTTGATTCTGAACTAACTGATGTCACCGAATATTTCGCGACAACCACATTCCGAGTATTTCAGGCTCAATATGTTGGTGCGGTAGTTATGCCAGGGGGTGCAAGTTCAGCACGACGTGATTTAGATGCTTGGCAAGACTGGGCAAAAGCCAGAGGCGCAAAAGGTTTGGCATACATATTGATACAAGATGATGGAACCTTGGCTGGTCCGGTAGCTAAAAATTTGTCAGAGCAAGAAATTGCCGGGATTGCGCAATTTGTAGGGGCAAAATCTGGTGATGCTATTTTCTTCGCCGCCGGAA
>JAYVUF010000276.1:0-3015 GCA_043788135.1 Actinomycetes bacterium | reverse complement strand
CAAGGTGAAAACAGCTAGAACGAGGGTAATAAGTATGTGTCTCATCATTGTGTATTCTTTTTAATTTTAATAGTATCTTCAGACGCTGGCCAACTCCCTCCGGAAACATCGGTCCAAGTTGGCGAAGAGAAACCCACTGCGCCGCTGTGGTAGGTGACTTTGAAATCGAGAGCAGTAGTGTTAAATACCTCTCTCCCCATCGTCGGTGCATCACCTTCAAAGGCTACACTTTTTAGCTTCTTGCATTCAAAAAATGCCCTCTCTCCGATACTCACAATACTGCTTGGTATTGTGATTCTTACAAGCCGATCACAACATTGAAATGCCTGATCTCCTATACTGATCAGACTGCTGGGCATCATCACATCGGTCATATTGCGGCATTTGACGAATGCAGAGTCTCCTATGCTGAGGACGGATTCAGGAATATTAATTCTAATCAGGTTTTTACTTCCATCGAATGCATTGTTTCCGATTGCCGTGACCCCTTTTGGGATTGTGTAAACAGAACCGGGTTTATTCACAGGATAGAGCATGACTTTTGTCATGTCTTTATTGAGGAGAACCCCATCCGTACTAATGCTATAAACTGGATTGTTCATATCCAGTGCAATTGAGCTCAACTGACAATCACTAAATGCCCCACCTCCAATGTTGGTTAAAGTGTTAGGGATCGTGATGTTTTTTAGGCCACATCCTGTAAATGCTTGGCTTCCAATACTGGTCACGGAGCGAGGAATTGTGATGCTTGTGAGATTACAGCATGCTTCAAAGGCATAGTTTCCGATGTTGGTGACCCCGCTTGGAATGGTCACGCTAGTTAAGCCATAACAATATCCAAAAGCATTATTTTCGATACTAATGAGGTTTTTTGAAAATGTTATATTATTTATGCTAGCACAATAGAATGCATGATTTCTAATGCTGGTGATGCTGTTTGGCATCACGATACTGAGTAGTTTACAATTATCAAAAGTATGGCTTCCGATAGAAACAACTGGCAGGGCATTAATTGCTGAGGGTATATTCACCGAACTCGCATGACCCAGATACTTGGTGATCGTAACCTGATTATTGATGCTTTCCGCCGCGAAATCCGATGTGACGATATTGCTCACACCCTGTGGTAGCAAACCCTGCATGTCGGCTTCGCCATCTGGAGAATAGCTTATTTCCCTTCCTTCATAATCAGTGTTCCTGTTATTTACGAAAAATGACTTATTTCCATCGCTCACGATGAGGGATTGGTCATGGACCCCTATGAGTTTAAGATTATCTCCAAGAGGAATGATCCTCTCTGTATAGTGCATGGTCACCTGATCACTTCCCCACATTCCATGACCTTCGCAGACTTTGTAAAAGACCATTTTTCGGCCTCCTTGATCAATGATTTCATACGCGCTTGTATTGGATGATCGCCTTCCATACGGAAAGAACTTATAGAGCTTATTATTTGTGTCATAGAGAATGATGTTATTCCCTTTGATAGGGAAGCCCGAAGCCGACTGAATCCCACTTTGATCAGATTGATTGTTTATTACATTAGCTGCGTCAGCCCCCTTGCTATAGTAAATCGTACGGCTTACGGCATCTTCAGAAAAAATCTTTGCTTTTGTCCCCTCCTTGATTTTTGGAAAAATCGGAGGAGGCACCCATCTATCGATCGGAATGAATGGGGTTCCATTGGACTCTGGGCTGGTAGCAATCTCACTTAATTGAGGGAGAATTTGTGAATCCGATGCGCTTGGTTTTGGAGCTGTTGGCGGCGCAATCGTGACAAGTGGCTTGGGAGTCGGAGTGGCTACGGCCGCTTGCAACGCAGCGAGGCGAGCCATTTCCGTCTCAGCTCTTTTTATAAAATCGGTCTGTTCTAGAGATGCAGTTTGTATGTTGTCATTCCAGCGAAGTATTAACTTTTCATCTTTGAAGTTGGTGACTTGAACAAGGGTTCCAGCAGGAGCCGTCACTGAGCCCTTTGACTCCCCTGCAATGACGATTGGAAAGGAGAGCGGAGCCTTCAACCTGACTTCTCTAGGCATGTGTTCGGAGTGATCATGCACCCATGTTATCGGATCTGGTGTTGGTGTCGGTGCTGGTGGTGGGGGAAGGATTGCCTCAGAGGGCCATTTTCCTCCCGAACCGTCCGTCCAAAAAGGTGAGGTGAACCCTGTGGCCACAGACTTGTAATAGATTTTTAAATCAGGCGCTGTACTCTTGAATGCATCAGTTCCAACTATCGGGGCATTACCATGAAAAGTTATGCTTTTTAATTTGGAACAATAGGCGAACGCGGAATCCCCAATACTTGAAACCGAATTTGGAATAGCAATATTTTCTAATTTTCTACATCCATCGAAAAGTCCGTTTTCTATTACATTCAAACCAGTTGGCATCCTACAGCTCTCCAGGTTGACGCATCTGAAGAATGCATATCCAGTAATGTTAGTCACCGAGTCCGGGATGTTTAAACTAGAGAGGTTACTGCATCCAGTAAATGCAGCTCCGCCAATGCTGGTGACCGTGTCCGGAATAATAACACTGTGGAGATTATTGCACCCGTTGAATGCCCGATTTTCAATCGTAGTAACACTTTTTGGGATTTCATAGATACTGTTAGTATTACCCGCAGGATAAGCCACAATAGTGGTTAAATCCTTCGTGAAGAGAATTCCCTCTTGACTGGTGCTATAGCTGGGATTCTTTGCATCAAGATCGAAAGAAACAAGGTTATGGCAATTTCCAAAGGCTCCCTGACCAATTTCTATTACACTCTCAGGGATAGTTACTTTGCTGAGTGCTGAGTTTTCTTCGAAAGCATATTTTCCGATACTGGTTATCCCCTTAGGAATTGAGACACTGGTTAGTGACTTGCAACGCTGAAAGGCACCCGGATCAATTGAGGAAATGGGCAGGCCACTGATGCTACTTGGAATTTGCAAATCACTTGCAGAACCTAGGTATTTTACGATTGAGATCTTGTCATCGTTGGTTGCTAACTTGAAATCTGGATTTGCA
>JAYVUF010000275.1:0-2063 GCA_043788135.1 Actinomycetes bacterium | reverse complement strand
CGAACTAGAGAACAGGACAGAAACAAACACGCCTCATGATCGAATCGACAACTTCGTTCGCGTGAGATTCCCCAATATCGAAAGTGGTCGAGAATTTGCTTTTGAGCAAGACCTGATTACAACGATTGTGTCAACGCATGAATTTTCTGATGACTGGCAAGGCAAGTATCTGTGTTTCTTTGCTCACTACGACATCCAAGATATAGTGGACGGCTATGTGATTGCATCGTTAACCGCGCTTAAAAAGCAAGGATGCGATATTGTTTTCTGCACGGGAACCCTGCGGGCTGATCAATTTGACCGACTTAAAGGGATTTGCCATCGCATTGTTGTTCGTAATCGTTTTGGATTCGATTTTAGCTCGTGGTATTGCGGTCTTTTTACTTACCATGAAGACATGGAGCGATATGATCGGGTGATTTTGGTCAACGATAGTGTCTATTTTCCGGTGTCTTCTGACCGGCAATTCTTTGAGAAACTATCGCAGGCGCGGGAAAATGTTTGGGGGATTACAAACTCGATCCAACCGAAAAGTTGGCAACCGGATCCTCACTACCACCTCCAAAGCTACTTTCTCGCCTTTGACCAATCAGCCGTAAAAGCAGGCATTCTAGAAAAGTTCAAGGCCAAATATGAAGACTGTGGCCCATTAACACGTCTCGGCTATATTGAGGAGTTTGAGTACGGCATATCGGACATGGCAAGTGACCTTGGCTTGTCATTGGGTAGCCTAATGGTAACGGATGACCTCAGAAAGACTCGGCTTTCCAAAGGCCTAGTTGCCCCTGAGTTACTCTTAACAAACCCTACAATTCATCTTTGGGAAGAATTACTCGAATCTAAAAATTGCCCGATTTTGAAGGTGAGCCAAGTGAGGGATGATCCCATTGCGAATTTCGACTGGAATCGGGCTCGGGAACTGATTTTGAACCGGTATCCTGAATCTCTGATTATCAATCACCAAGCCAGAGTTCGTTTTCACATAAATAATGGTTCTCCGAGTGGTAAAGGGGTAACTGAACGAATAATATAAAATTGGAAACCACTTTGTTATCGAAGAAGCGGCTGATCGTGCTGACCCACCAACTCTCTCGGACCGGTGCGCCGATTGTGATTCTCAATCTCATCGCTGCCCTTAAGGACGAATTTGACTTTTGGTTGTTAACCCCGGAAGATGGACCTTTGCGGGAAGAGTTTGAGAAGTACGCACGGGTTACCATTCTTCCCCCGGAGGGCGTCGAAGGGTCCTGGACACGCCGGTTGCGACATATTGGGATTCCCTTGCGGTTTAAGCGCTTTTTGGCGTCGCTAGCGGCTTGGAGACCGGATGCCATCTATGCAAATTCGGCCGCATCATTGCCTTATGTTCAACAATTAAGCCCTTTAAGCCTGCCAGTCTTAGTGCATGTTCACGAAATGGAATCCAGCTTAGGACAATACGCTGAGCCGTTTGGAAGTGCCCTAAAATCGGCAACCCGAATTGTGGCCGTGTCGGATGCGGTTAAGAGGGGCCTGGTCACCGATTGCGGGATTCCGGAAAAAACAATCCGCTGCATCAACAATTATTCGGTTGTGCCGGCGCTAAGTACCAACAGCAGGGCCGACTCGTTTGTAGTCGGCGCTTCCGGGGCTCCCGGATGGATCAAGGGTTCATCCCTGTTTGTACAGTTGGCAGCCGAAGTTAGGCTAATAGATCCCGAAGCCAAGATACAATTCAAATGGTTGGGCTGGTCAGATAGCACGTTCGGTAAACATATGCGCCTGGAGGTCAAAAAACTTCATCTCGAAGATCGGCTGGAACTGCTACCTCACCGTACAGACCCAATAAAATTCTTTGAGACGGTCTCCATCTTTGCCCACACCTCATGGCAGGACTCCTTTCCGCTGGTTGTGTTAGAGAATATGGGATTAGGGAACCCGGTCTTAACCTTCGAAGAAAGCGGGGGTGCGTGTGAGGCGGTTGCGGGATGCACGACTCCGATAAAGGAGTTTTCAGTGCACGAAATGGCCCAATCCGTGTTGCGTTATTATCGCGATCCCGAGTTGCTAAAACGCCACGGAGC
>JAYVUF010000274.1:0-2474 GCA_043788135.1 Actinomycetes bacterium | reverse complement strand
CACCTGAGATTAAAACGGCGCGAACATAGGCTTGTGCCCCACAACGATCGCATCGATCAACAGCATTTAGGGGAGTGGCTTCCAGGATTACCTGTTCGGTCATTTCTCTCTCCAATCGCGCGACCCACCGTGGGTTCTATGTAGGGAACATCAAACCACCTATTACTTATTCCCCGCACGCAATACTAAAAGAAGTTATCCAAGTGTTATGAGTCACCAATGTTAATTTCTCAATAATTGAGAATTTTTCACAATCTAGGCGCATTCTCAGACTTTATTCATACTAAACCCTAGAAAATCGGCGCGTTTTGCCGTTTAGATGCACATGACTCGCTAACCTGTGCGCCCGTGACTACCAAAGTTTCATCTGAAGAGCCAAGTTACACCGCGAAGGATTTAGCGGTACTTGAAGGGCTCGATGCTGTCCGCAAACGCCCAGGAATGTATATCGGATCAACTGATTCACGAGGATTGGCTCATTGTTTGTGGGAAATTATCGACAACGCAGTTGATGAAGCGCTGACTGGATATTGCAAGAAAATTGAAATTAATTTGGAATCTGATGGCTCTGTTGAAGTAAAAGATGATGGTCGAGGAATCCCAGTTGATAAAGAACCTAAAACTGGCCTGACTGGGGTGGAAGTTGTATTGACGAAACTTCATGCCGGCGGAAAATTTGGAGGAAGCTCTTACGCTGCATCCGGTGGCCTTCATGGTGTTGGAGCATCTGTTGTCAATGCCCTTGCATCCCGACTAGATGCGGAAGTGGATCGCGATGGAAAGATTTACTGGATGTCTTTTCAACGAGGCGCAGCTGGCATATTCGATGGCGATGGGCCACGCGCCCCTTTTTCGCCATCGTCAGGTCTTCGAATCGTGGGTAAGGTTCCATCCAAAGTTACGGGTACTCGCATAAAGTGGTGGAGCGATCGACAGATATTTCTAAAAGAGGCCGAGCTTGAAATAGAAGAGATCTATGCGCGGGCTCGCCAGACTTCCTACCTTGTTCCCGGACTCATACTTACCGTGAATGACAATCGCACAAAGGTAAAAACTAGCGAGATTTTCCAGCACAAAGGTGGGATATCGGAATATTGCTCTTTTCTCCTACCGGATGAAGCTGTGGGAGAAGTAATTCGCCTGACGGGCGGGGGAAGTTACAGCGAAACAGTTCCTGTTCTAGACGAGCAAGGACATATGGTCTCCACCGAAGTTGAACGCGAGATGGGCGTAGATATCGCGATGAAGTGGGGTTCCGGATTTGAAACGACCCTGAGATCTTTTGTAAATATTATCGCCACCCCGAAGGGTGGAACTCACATATTGGGCTTTGAGCGAGCAATTACAAAAGCATTTAACGAAGCGCTAAGGTCGACCAAGACCCTCAAGAACAACGAAGCCGATGTCATAAAAGACGACATTATGGAGGGCTTGACCGCAGTTATAACTGTGCGGATGTCAGAACCACAATTTGAAGGTCAGACAAAAGAAGTGCTGGGAACATCTGCCGCAACGAAAATCGTTTCAGCTGTTGTGGCCGATGAAATGAAAGCCTTTTTTTCGACAACCAAGCGAATTGACAAAGCTAACGGACGACTAATCCTCGAAAAAGTTGCTGCAGCATCTCGCACCCGAATCTCGGCGCGGGCACATAAGGATTTACAACGTCGCAAAAGCGCTCTTGAAAATTCATCTCTGCCTACGAAACTCTCAGATTGCAGATCTGAGGATGTATCACGAACTGAACTATTTATCGTCGAAGGTGAATCCGCTCTTGGCACAACCAAAGCAGCACGCAATTCTGAATTTCAAGCGATACTTCCAATTAGAGGTAAAATTCTCAACGTTCAAAAGGCTTCACTTTCGCAGATGCTCGACAATTCGGAGTGCGCTTCAATCATCCAAGTAATTGGCGCAGGTTCTGGCCGGTCCTTTGATATCGAAGAAGCGCGATACGGGCGAATAATCCTGATGTCCGACGCTGATGTCGATGGTGCCCATATCCGATGCTTGCTCCTGACTTTGCTCTATCGATACATGCGCCCACTCATAGATGCGGGCAGGGTATTTGCAGCGATACCTCCGCTACACCGGATTGAAGTAATGGGCTCCGGGGGGAAAAAAGGCGAATTTTATTACACCTATTCAGATGATGAAATGAAAAAAGTGCTGGCCGACCTAACTAAATCTGGCAAGAAATGGAAAGAACCTCTTCAGCGCTATCAGGGTCTCGGTGAAATGGATGCCGACCAACTTCGTGAGACCACGATGGACCCAGTGCATCGGACTCTACGACGAGTAACGGTAAATGACGCTATTGCCGCTGATGCAATGTTTGAATTGTTAATGGGTAACGATGTAGCTCCCCGGAAAGATTTCATTTCAAACGCTGAGATTGATCGGGAGAGAATCGACGCTTAGCTGGGAAATAGGCTCAGCGTTATGCCGATTGCGATAGAAGAATTTTGGTTTTT
>JAYVUF010000273.1:0-3475 GCA_043788135.1 Actinomycetes bacterium | reverse complement strand
CGGTTTAGCTGTAGTTTTTTCATGATTTCCCTTTTCTCTCCATTTATTTTTAATTTGAATTAGTTTTGCTATTCCCGCAACGATAAGCAGTTCAAACTTTTACTACTTGTTTAATCGTTGCGGGAGTTAACATTTAGTTACCGCTTAACTCAACTTGTTGGAACTGGGTAGACGGTGACTTGTGAGCTTGCTGGGAACATGTTGGACTCGAAAGTTCCAGTAGCTCCCTTGACCTTGATTGCTGGAAATCTTGCACTCGTGGTTCGGTAGTACGCAACGCGCTCATATACAGTGTTTCCAGATTCATCGACTACTCGCTTGCCGTCTCTTATCATCGGTACTAATTTGGTTGACAAGACTTTTACTGAGTCCGAATCATTCGCAACGAAGGTGACCTTGAAATTCACAATTCCCAATGTGTTGTAAAGACCGGTAGATGTACCCGTCCTTAAAACGCCAGTCCAAAATCCGCGTCCACTACGTCCCGCGCTCGTCCCATAGGAAAGGACAATCGGTTTGGCTACTCCGGCCACGGTGACCGTTGCACTTACAGTGTTCAACGTAGTCAGCGCCTCCCCACCACGGGATGCATCATTGGCGTAAGCACGAAAGACAATATTTTGACCTATTAAGAAGTTTCCAGTGAGTGCGCAAGTGCCACCTAGTTGGGGCTTAAGAACTCCGGTAGCTCCACTTCCAAGAACTGTGTCGGCATAAATCGTGATGGGATTCATGACGCCCTGAGTTGGAGTTCCAATTTTTACGTCGATTGGTGTAGCGGTAGCGGTAGTGAACTTGGCCGCATCGGTTGGAGTAAGAGTCGCACTTAATGCTGCAGATCCTCCAACTGTAGGTGTCCAATTACATTTTGCGTTGAATGGCGCAACCACGGCGGTAGCCACTGCGCTACATCCTGGAATAACGACACCGTTGGCGGTAAAACTAACATTTCCCGGCACGCTTGCCGTGGCCGTGATAATTGAAGAACCGGTGAGATATGCGACTCGATCGCCTCCAGAAACCACAAGAGTAGGAATTTCGGCAGCGGAAGCGGTCAATACTCCAAATGCCGCAATTCCACCGAGGGCTAAAGCCACGACGGTTATGCGTGAAATGAATCTTTTCATTTTAATCCTTCTTCCTATTTTGTTTTAAATTCTTGGATTTGACACTGCCGTGGAGTGTCTCGGTGGAGGCACTCTTTTCGTTAATATGAGTTTTAGAGATCACTCTGATTCCACTTTCACTCCAAAGTATTGAAAACGCTTCATATTCTCTCCTAATTAATTCATCATGTACTGCGGTTTCCACCACAAGTAAATATTGGCACAGCACAAGATTTACTTGTCAGCTCTCGCAAGGGCTAGCTCTATGACCTTTGTTACCTTAACCACACTGTTTTTTGGGTTTTACGGGTTTACTCATCTAGTAAGAATTGGGGTAATTTTTTTGCACTTAACCTGCGGCAATAAGTTGAAAATGGTCAATAAAACCCCGGACAAATTTGACGTACGCATACCGATCTTTCGCAAAAGAGGTGAAATGAGATGTGGCACACAACGCTGAAGAACTTTCGCTACTTGAGCAGATCCAGTCTCGAATTCTTTGATTGGCGGTGTAGAACTTCGCCTGATGCTTTACTATAAAACTGACGGAGATACTTGACACTTTAGGTGGCTAGAAATTAGGAATACACATGACAGTTCACTCCATAGTTATCACCTCGCGCCACTAACTCCGAAGTGGTTGGCAAGATCATTTATTTGACAGAACTACCATTTTGGCCCAGAGAAGATTGAGATGTATTTGGCGCACTATCACGATGTCACCATCAGCAACTGTCGGAGTCTGGCGAATACTTAAGAAGTTCGACCTCAACGCCGCTTCCCGCCTCTCAGCGCTATAAGCGCCATGATCGCAAATGGAAGCGCTATGAGAAGGGAGCACCTGGCATCAAATTCAAATCGAAATGAAATCCGCTATCGGGTTCTATGACTACACCGCCTCGCGCTTACCTTTCACAATTGAAAGAGTGCAGACCGATAATGGTTCCGAGTTTCAATCTGCCTTTAACCTGCATCTGCTCGATCAAATCGATGACACAAATCTATTTAATGACAACGATCAAGAATGGGAGGATTACTACAACTACTATCGCTCTCACGGAGGACTCGCAGGACAAACCCCCTACGAGCGATTGAAAGAGAAAACCAACTCAACCAACCAAGACACCATTGTTAAAGAAGTCCGTCAGTTGCACACTCTTATCTAATAGGACAGAAGAGGTAGTTCTGCCGCAGGTAGATGATCTTTCCCACCACCTCAGAGTTGGTGGCGCGCGGTGAGAACTTGGGAGCCTTGGAGCGCTCATGTAGTCCGGCCTCTCCCTCTGATTTGTAGCGCTTTTCCCAGGTGTAGAAGGTCTGGCGGATTATTCCATAGTGGCGACAGGTTGCCGCGACATTCATGGAGACCTCATCGGCATGTCGAAGCACTGCCAAGCGGTGTCTAATCTGACGATCGATTGATTGAACTTTCATGGGTATTCCTAGTTTTTAGGGACCCCAACTGTCAAGCATCTCCGTCAGTTTTATAGAGAGCCGCCTCGGGGATTCGAACCCCGGACCCGGTGATTAAGAGTCCGTCGGATATCAGTTCTGTAGTAGTTATTCCTGGCTGTCCATAACCAAATCGTGAAAGGCGAAAAGGATCAAGTTCAGGTTCAAAAAATTTGGAGTTAAAACCCACAACGTACTTTAGCCCGCGGACAATTGACTAGAGCTAAGTAGTCGTGGCATCCTTCGCGCGGGTTAATTTCGCGCTTCTTAAACTAAGCAATGAAGCCGGCGGGATGCCTTCCGAGTCATTGACGCTTCGGAAAGGTTTACCCCTATCCCATACTGGTATTGAGAGGACAATCGTGAATCAGAACAGCGGTAATGAACGACGTAAAGGCAGAAGTCGAAAAACTTCGATCTCCATGCGTGCAGGGGGGCTCGCTATCGCCCTCGTTTTGAGTATGGCTGTACCTGCACTTTCAGCCGCCGCGGGACGAACCCCGGCGTTTACCCTCGGGGTCTCACCGGCCACCGCCTCAGACGCCCCATTCACGAAGACAGTCAAATATCTTGTTTCCCAGATGACCCCAAGCGAAGAGGTTTTGGTTATCGAGCGTTCTGTCGATCCAGATAACCATGGCCAAGCTGGCTACCTGGCCGGTGTGCCCCGACTTGGTGTCCCCGCGATCCGGCACGCTGACGCCTTAGGCATCAACGTTCACGCCGATGCAACAGGGTTCCCCACTCGACTCGGTCTCGCCTCTTCCTTCGACCGCAGTGCGTACAACCTTCTCGGGCAAGAAACCGGAAAACAGGGCAGAGCTTTGGGCGTAGATCTCGTTTACGGTCCCCAGGTCGATATGGCTCGCTACCCTTCTTGGGTCAGAAATTTGACGACGAACGGTGAAGACGCTTAC
>JAYVUF010000272.1:0-2244 GCA_043788135.1 Actinomycetes bacterium | reverse complement strand
CACTGTTGCAGCTTTCACTCCGCTCTGGATTGCGATTGTTGTATTCCTTGCGCTGGCGGTAGCCTCTTTTCTGCTCACAAAAACGACAAAGGCGGGTGCATGGCGAAATCAGTAGAAGTTGAACTCTGGCGTGGGGCGATAATTCCTGCCACCGTAGTCGCCGTAGTTGGTACAGCCTTGGCAACTGCAATTAAGGGTTCATCGGGGCTGCTTGGTGGTCTCCTTGCGTCTCTAATCGTCCTCATTTTTCTTGTAGTTCATCTCTTTATCTCCAAAATATCTACCGATATGGAACCGATCATGACGATGGTTCTGGCTATGGTTTCCTACTTTGCCAAATTGCTGATTCTGGGTGCATTTCTCTTCATCCTGATGAAGACGATTGGTCCAGAAACTCTCAATCGGAAGAGTTTTGCGGCGGTCGCGACCGCGATAACCTTTGCCTGGCTCGCGGGGGAGATCCGAGCCTTTTTGAAACTTCGATTGCATTTGCCGATGCCGGCTACAACAGTTACTCCAGTTACTCCGGCTATTCCGGCTATTCCGGAAGGAAGGGTCTGAGATGGCTAAGCAAGATGACGGAGCTTTCTGGTCGATCGTTGCCTACTTAATTTCTGGGCTACTTTTTTGGGGTGGAGCTGGGGCAGTGGCAGATCACTTCCTCCATACACATATCTTCCTGCTCATCGGACTTCTTGTCGGAATGATCGCTGGACTCGGGCTGATCTGGATGCGATTTATCCGCCAATAGCTATCTGGCGATTGTGATGGCTAACACTCTCGTTGACAGTTCTCAATTTTTGGATACTCGAGGGCCTCAGTTTGGAAGTAGGCGGTCCGAGGCTCTAAGTTAAGCCCCGAAAGCCCCCAATATCGATCCAAAGTTTCAACGGTTACTCCCCACATAAGCCCAAGTAGGGCTAAATAGGTATGAAGGAGTTCGATTTTGCTCGGTCTGCTACAACAATCTGGCGAGGGATTCGCGCCTCCGAGTAGCGCCGACTTTGATTTCAAACCAATTTTTGGAAACAGCATCCTCTTCACAAAACCAGTATTGATGGTCGCGCTTTCAGTAATTCTTATCTCAACGTTCTTTATATTATCGGCGCGAAAAGCTGCGGTAGTTCCTTCTCGATTGCAGTTCGCCGGCGAAATGGTTTATGGCTTTGTGCGAAATACTGTGGGCAAGGAAGTCATCGGCCCAGAATTCATGCGCTTCGTGCCGTTTCTATTTAGCATCTTCGTTTTTGTATTGACAAATAATATTTTCGGAGTTGTGCCGTTTTTGCAATTCCCAACGATGTCGCGAATCGGTTTTCCCATTTCCATCACGCTCTTTACCTATGTCGTCTATCACTATGTAGCGATTAAGAAGCATGGACTAGGCAAGTATGTAAAAGACATTTGCTTTATGCCTGGAATTCCTAAAGCTGTGTACCTGATTCTTACCCCCGTAGAGATCCTGACCTATCTTGTAACGCGTCCACTAACTCTGGCCATGCGTCTCTTCGCAAATATGTTTGCCGGACATTTGCTGCTACTTATTTTTACATTAGGTGGAGAGTACTTGCTCACGAGCGGGCTCATTATGAAGGTCATCAGCCTCTTTTCATTCAGTTTTGCAGTTGGGCTGAGTTTCTTCGAACTCGGTATCCAATTCTTGCAGGCATACATTTTTACCTTGCTTTCAGCTCTTTATATCGCTGGAGCGCTTGCCGACGAGCACTAGGTCACCAAGAAAAACTGAATAGCACTACTTAGATTTGGCCAGACGTCCGTTCGGCCAACACGTGAAAGGGAAGAGATATGACAGGAACACTCAGTATCGTGGGCTTTGGCCTTTCTACCATTGGTCCAGGTACCGCAACGGGGTTAATCTTCGCTGCTTATATCAATGGCGTTGCACGCCAACCAGAAGCACGCAGCATCCTGCAACCAATTGCGTTCCTTGGCTTTGCGCTGGCAGAAGCTTTGGCGCTCTTTGGTTTGGTTCTTGCGTTCGTTCTGTAAAGCAAAGACACCCACTCAGATTTAAATTGTAGAGATCAACCAAGGGAACTCGAGGTCACAAATGAGTATGAGCATCTGGCAACTAGCCGCCGCGGCGGAAGGACCTAGTCCGGTTATTCCGCACCCGGCGGAAATTATCGTCGGGTTAATTGCCTTCAGCATTCTCTTCTTATTGATGCGATCAAAAGTAGTTCCGCGATTTGAAAAGGCTTATCGAGATCGCACCGATTCGAT
>JAYVUF010000271.1:0-4213 GCA_043788135.1 Actinomycetes bacterium | reverse complement strand
TCCATTTTACGCGTACTCTCTGCCTATTACTTCATAGCCACTACACCCCCACCCTCAGAACAGTCTTAAGAAAGGATGTTCGTGGAAACAGATTTGCCCTCAAAGACGAAGGTAACAATCGGTGCACTGCTTTCAGTTGCACTCGGAATAGCAGTAGTCGCTGGAGTTGGCCTCACGCTCCACAAAGTCTCGGCCGATCCCCAGCCAAAATTGTATGCAACTAAGGTAGGAACAGTCGTTGCAGCAGACGGTAAGACATATAACCACTTCACAATTGCCGATAGCGTCTATCCAGATCCCATAAACTCAAAGGCGCACGGAACATGTGCAACGTGCGATGGTGGTCACCCAACGTGGCCTTCGTATGGTCCGTATACAGATTTCGTACTTCCTTCTAACTCATATATCACGGTGACTCTCACCGTTTATGACAGCGGCAAGCGACTCAACACTCCATATTTTGGAAGTGTGGTCGGAACCATTGATGGAACTGCTTCTTATGACGGAGCCCCTAAAACAGCTCTAGCACCAGATGGGGTGGAGCACACCTTCACTCTTCACGGTCTGCCAACCTCCACACAAGATCCTCTCTTTGTAAATATCCCGCTACCTCTTAATACAGATGCAGAGATGAAGGCATACAACGCCGACCCAACAAAACTTCCCGTTGGTCACAAAGTCACATTCTCATTTATGACTAAAGGTGCCGGTCATTATGTATGGAATTGCGAATATCCATGTGGCGATACTACCTATCAAGGATTTGGAGCAGTTATGGGCCAGCTTGGCTACATGAGCGGAAAGGTAAGTGTTGTAAATGGCTGATCACGATATCGAAACGCTGCTACCAACACCTGGCGCTCGCCTTAGAAATTTCTTTAAACGCGAAGAAGTTCGTCGCACGTTAATGTTTGGAATCTTCTGGACCATCGTCTATGTGATAGTCGGTCGCTTTGTTTATCCGTATTGGATGCCAGCGATCCTTTCCAAGCAGATGCAATCCGAAGAAGACATCATGATCTGGTTTACGGTGATTTCAGCTCCGGTAACAGGAGTCGTACTGGGTATCACCACTAATACATTCTTGAAGATGCATAGGGGAGATACTCCTCCAGAAGATGGTGTGGCCATTCGAACCAACGGGCCGATTATCATTATATGGACGGCGGTCTCAGTACTTCTTACAACATTTGCAATTGTGTGGGGGCTGGTGGCACTGAATACCGAGGCCATCGCTGCCGCTACCGACGCTCCTAAGTCACTAATAGTTGATGTCACCGGTGCACAGTGGGCTTGGTCCTTCTATTATCCAGAGCAAAAGATACATAGTCACACCTTGAACATCCCAGTAAATCGGCCAGTGACATTTAACATCGTTTCTTCAGATGTCAACCACTCATTCTGGCCAGTCCAACTGGGAGTAAAGGTGGATGCAAACCGCATCGTTAAAACAGTTGCTCACGCCGATCCGACTTTTACTGGTCCAATCGATGTTAAATGCGCTGAACTGTGCGGTCTTTACCACGCATACATGGAAACTAGTGGTGCAGTGTTAACACCTTCAGATTTCAGTAGTTGGGTTACATCAGTTCAAGCAACGGGAGGCGTACAACAATGACAACTCTTTCACACGCACCCACTAATAGCCGTCCTATTCCAAATCCAAAAAAGAGTTTGATAACCAAACTCAATATGGGTAGTGGAATGGTTATCGGAATTATTTTCTGTTGGGGTACTTATTACGCGATGAAAGCCGGTCGCGATATGACGGATACTCACAACGTTAACAAAGTCGTATTGATGTCAATGTTCGCTTGGAGCGTTGGCTTTCTCATTGGAATTGGTGCCTTTATCGGTCCTTTCCGCTGGTTAATTGGAAAAGATTTAACCGATGAAGAACAGTTGTACCTCGCCGGTGACGGTCAAGGTGTATCTCGCTACTTTAAGTATTGCACCGACCATAAAGTGGTTGGTATCCAATATTTAGTCGGCGTTATGACTTTGCTAGGCGTTGGCGGAACTATGGCGATGATGATCCGAACCAACCTGGCGACCCCAGGTTCGCGCTTCGTCTCGCCCAATGTTTACAACTCACTTGTCGGGCTTCATGGAATCACGATGATTATTGCGACGATCATTGTTGCGACTGGTCCTTTCGGAAACTACATCATGCCACTCATGATTGGTGCCGCCGATATGGCTTTTCCTCGCCTCAATGCTTTGAGCTGGTGGGTTTTATTTACCGCTGTTCCAGTTCTTTGCAGCGCCTGGTTCCTCGGTGGTATTCCAACTGGATGGACTGCGTATGCACCGTTAAGTGATCAAGCAGGACCGGGTATGAATGCCTTCCTTGCGACCATCATCATCTTCGCTGTTTCTACGGCTGTTGCTGGCATGAACATCACCACCACCGTTGTTGCCATGCGTGCGAAAGGCATGAAATGGAATCGCGTCCCAATTTTCGTAATTGGTGCCACGATTTCGGTTGCTCTTGCGATCCCTGCATTCCCAACGTTCATGGTGGCGATGATTCAAACCTCGATGGATAGAACTATTGCAACAGGATTCTTCGACGCAAATGTCGGAGGAAGTGGTTGGCTTTACGCAAACCTATTTTGGATAATGGGTCACCCTGAGGTTTACGTGATCTTGATTCCAGGAGTTGCAGCGCTGATGGAGATTGTTCCAGTCTTCGTTCGCAAGCCGCTCTTTTCGTACAACGCAGCAATTGCTGGTTTTGCGGGAATCGCTGGTCTCTCAGTTCTCGTCTGGGCCCACCATATGTATATGTCTGGGTGGATGCCTTCACTCAATGGACCATTCATGGTGACAACGGAATTTATTTCGATACCTACTGGTCTCCTCTTTCTGGTAATACTTGGAACGCTCTGGCGCGGAAGACCCTGGATGAAACTTCCAATGCTCAGCGTCTATGCCTTCCTCTGGAACTTCTTGGTAGGCGGAATCACCGGTATCTATCTCTCAGATGTACCTGCAGATAACTACCTCCACGGATCGATGTATGTAACTGCTCACTTTCATTACACCCTAATGGGAGCTGCGCTCACCGGTGCCATTGGAGGACTTGCTTACTGGTTCCCAAAGATGACCGGCCGCATGCTTAATGAACGTGCTGGTTACATCTCATTCTGGTTTGTTCAGATTGGATTTAACGTCCTCTTCTATGGCATGTTCGTAGCAGGGGCATTGGGCCAACCTCGTCGAGTAGCGGATTATGCACATCTCTTCGCTCCCGCCAACCTGATAAGTACGATCGGTGCTTACAGCATCGGCATCGGGATGCTTACCTTGCTATGGGCGATTATTCACTCTTGGCGCAGTGGAAAGATTGCTCCAATGAATCCTTGGGGTGCAAAGACTCTTGAGTGGACTGTTCCATATCCTGTCCCACTCGTGAACTTTGATACACCACCTATTGTTACTAGTGATCCATACGGCTATGGAAGGAGCGCAAATTAAATGGCGCACGATACTGAGTTTTACGTTCACCACGACTCCCCTGAGGCTGTTGGTCGACGCGAACGTTTAGGGGTTCGTTTGCTCATCGTTGCAGATGGTTCTTTCCTCTTCGCAATGATCTTCTCTTGGTTCTATCTCCGAAATCTCAACGTCAACCAAGCCTGGTTACCAAAGGGAGTTCACACCTTTAGCGCCGCTTCTGGGTGGGTAGCAGCTGCCGGATTGATAGTGGCAGCGATTGCACACCGAGTGGGCGAATCCAACCGTACGACACGGAATCTCACCTCGATCATCGCGCTGGTAGCCCTGCTCGTTGGCGGGTACTACCAATGGCGTCAAATGGCACACATGCCGTTTATCTCCCACGATGATTCGGGGCGGCCGTTCTACAACGGTGCCTACGCTTCTAACTGGGTCTTGGTCGCAGGTTCAAATATGTTCCACTACCTCATTGGAGCATTTGTTGCCCTCGGCCTAGTCCTTAGAGGCCGCAGGGCAAAGGTTGACGCCACTTTGGAAGAATGGCGCCAACGCACCGCGGGTTCATGGTTCACCTGGATGGCGATTTCAGGGGTTCTTTGTGCCTTAACTACATCATTTAAATAGTCGAAGCTTTAGAAGAGCCCCATAAGAGTGATCTTGTGGGGCTCTTCTCTTTGCGATTTCAGGTAATCTAGGGTCAATATTACAGAGGAGTCAAAATGGCGAATAAAGAACAGAAAAGCAATTCAAA
>JAYVUF010000270.1:0-3449 GCA_043788135.1 Actinomycetes bacterium | reverse complement strand
TTTCGGGAATCACTTTTTTCGGGAATCACTTTTTTCGGGAATCACTTTTTTCGGGAATCACTTTTTTCGGGAATCACTTTTTTCGGGAATCACTTTTTTCGAAAATAACTTTTTTCGGAAATCGCAATTCCGAGAAAATAGGTTTGAAATCCCAAACGCTACCATTTTGCATTTCTCATATAGTGCAATCAAAAGCATAATGGAGATCCCAAATAGGATCGACCTGGGATCTAAAGCGAAAATCCAAAGCAATTTGTTTGGAATTCGCCCCACCATTACACACATTCCGGCCAACCCAGTGCTTCAATTGATTGATCCTGAAGCAAGGGATTCCACCGATTTCGGAAAGGGATACTCTCTCTATGATCACAAGGACCATCGAAAAGATCCCACCTACTCTCACAAGAAAAAGGAACTAACGCATACCACAAGAACTATTGGAGTTTTACATGCTGTGGATGATCAAGGAACAACCTATACCGTACGAGTGTTGAATTTCAAATATGCAGTCTATATCGAATGTCCAGATTCCTATAACGAAGGACACTTTAAGCAACTCATCTATTTTTTGGAAACCCGGAAATTCAAAATGCCCCTTGGATCCATTGGACATCGTCAAGCATGGCTGTCGCACTTTTGTTTTTGGAAACCAGACCCCAAAGATAACCAAAAAACTCGCAAGTTCAACTATCTCATCCTCACATTCCCCAACGAAACCTTTGTTCGCGATTGTCTCAAGCATTTCCGCTTTCCTCTCAATATCGATGGACTTGGATCCAACCTCACCTTTCCCGTCCATGAAGCCAAAGTGGATGCCGTGTTGCAATACCTGGATACCATGAAGGTCGCTCCATCCGCATGGTTTCGAATCAACGAAGTCAGAATTCCCGCCGCCTATTACACACATTCGCAAGTGGAAATTGAATGCCCTTGGACTGGGATCGTTCCGGATGAAAAGGTTGGACTGGCACCTATCTGGAAGATGTCATGGGATATTGAAACCTACAGTTCCACGCGAGGCTTTCCCGATGCCGAAATAGAAGCCGACCACATCATTTGCATCAGCACCTACAATACGCAATTCGGAACCAACAAGGAAGTCAATGTGTGCCACCATCTCAAGGCTGTCGATGATGTGAATGATGTCCACAATCTCGTGTTTGAAAGCGAAGCCAACCTCTTGGACGCTTTTCGTGATTTTGTCGCTATGGATGTTCAACCCGCCATCATGGAAGGATACAATGTGAATGGTTTTGATTGGAAGTATCTAGATTGCCGAGCCAAGATGAAAGGGGCTGCTCGATTCCATCGTCTCTCAACCTACATTGATATTGATTGCAAACTCTACTCGCCCAAAAATGATCCCGATCAAGCCTTTATCATCACCCCTGGTCGGCTCGGCCTGGATTTGATGTTTGTGCTCAAAAGAGAGTACACCAAGATGGACTATTACAATCTCAAGTATGCCTGCGAATTCCATTTTACCGCCAAGACTGGAAACGCCCATCTCCGCAAGATTGATCTACCTGTAGCCAAGTTGTGGGAAAACTACGACAATGGTCCGACCACTCGAGCCGAAAATGTCGTCTATGCCGCCATGGATTCCAAACTTGTCACTTTGATGGAGGAACAACTCAAGATCCTCGTTAACATGAATGAGATGGCCAAGATTGCCATGACGTCGATGGACAATATCATTCGTCGTGGACAGCAAATCAAAGTCTGGAATCTTATTGTCACCTATTGTCACTCATTGGGTTATGTGGTCAATCGTGACGATTATGCCGCCAAAGACACTTCAACCGCTGGATATAAGGGAGCGCATGTGCTGGATCCAATTCGAGCCTTTTTCAACGTGCCGGTGACGACCAACGACTTTGCCAGTCTTTACCCGTCAATCATGCAAGCCCGCAACCTTTGCTACTCGACTCTGGTTGGACACAAGTCGTTCAAGTCGCTTCCTGGAAATGTCTATGAGACCCCCGAGCCCGAGCCCAATATGGTGCACACCTTTATCAAAAACATTCGTGGCATTCTTCCGCGCATCATTGATTTTCTCAAGACACAACGAACCCGCGTGCGTGGTCTCCAGAAAAAAGCGGCCAATGTGAACGAGTACAACATTTTGGATGGTCAGCAACTCAGTTACAAACTTCTCATGAACTCGATCTATGGATTTTTCGGTGTCGGTGGCGTGGCGTCCATGCTGCCTTGCGTGCCCATCTCTTCAAGTGTCACATTTTATGGTCGAGAAATGATCATGCTCACCAAGTCCACCATTGAGACCAAATTTGTGGATTTTTTGGCCGCAGAAGACAATCCGAAACTCATGCAAATGATCTTCCAACAACAAATCGTCTACAAGCCCGATTTCAATCTCTTGAACGTCATCCAACCCTCTGCCGATGCAATCGCTGCCGCCGACCCTCAACTCTTGCCCTTGGTGGAAAGACTCAGCGCCACAACACCCCGAGAGGAAATCCTTGACGTCCTCAAGAGACTCGACGATCTCAAAGCCTTGGACGTGCGAAAGATCATCTTGAAGGCAACGGTCATCTATGGAGACACAGACAGCGTCATGACCATCTACACTGGACTCTTGGGAGATCGAACTGGAGAACGATTGGGTGTCCGTATCGCAATGGAATTTGGCAAAATCATCTCCAAAAGCATGAATGTGATCTTTAAGGAATTGACCAAGACCTCGGATATCGATCTCACCATGGAGAAGGTTTCATTCCCCTATCTCTTGCTCAACAAGAAAACCTATGCCGCCATCGTCTACACCGATTCGGACAAGGAAGGCGTACCCGATACGAAAGGAATGCTTGACAAGAAACGCGACAATTGGGTGGCGCTGCGACGCGTGTATGCTCAGTGCAAGAACATCATCCTCAACGAAATGGACACTGAAAAGATGAAGGACGCCATCCTCCAATTTCTGGATCAAATTGAGAAGAATCAACTACCCGTCAGCGACTATGTGTTTACCAAGGGCCTGAACAAGATATACTCAAAAGACAAGGCTTCGCCACCCCATGTTGTGGTCCGCGACAAGATCAAGCAACGAAACCCAGGAAGTGAGCCCCTGACCGGAACCCGTGTGCCATTTGTCTACATTCTGTCCAAGTCAAGAGAAGAAATGAAGAGCATCTCGTCGCGAGCCGAAGATCCCCAATACGTCATCGACAATCCCAGCGTCAAGATTGACCGAGCCTATTATGCGACCAGCATGATCAAACCCATGGGCAAGTTATTGACGTGCGTCTTTGAAAATCCTGAAAAACTCTTTACCGACACCATTGCACGAATCGAAGCACAAAACAGTGGAGCGCGCGACCTACGCGGCATGCTTATTTCCCCTGCCTCGCTCAAACGACCCCTCTCTCAAGAAGAATACGAGTCTGAGCGACGCGCCAAAGTTTCAAAGAGCATTCATACCAAGGACA
>JAYVUF010000269.1:0-3365 GCA_043788135.1 Actinomycetes bacterium | reverse complement strand
ATTAGAACCACATTTATTCGCCCGCTCTCGATCTCTTCAGCCAAGTGCGCAAGGGCGCTGTACTCAGAGTCGTGACGGGTGAGACCACCATTGACAATTTCAATATCAATGCGGGGGCCTTCTCGTTTAAGAACTTGCTTCGCAACCTTTTTGTCAAAGGGATTTATTACCAAAATCGTCCTGCAGTTTGGGAAATTTTTTGTAGCATTAGTAAGAGAGCGCGAAATTATCCGGCGACCGCTCAGAGGTAACCAGACTTTGTTCGTCGAGTGACCGAATCGGCTCCCGCTGCCAGCGGCTAGCACGACAACTGCAATCCGAAGTTGCGTGTCTATCAAGGCGGCCATGGTCGTATTGTGTCACTTCTTCGAATACTCAGACTGTGGCAGACTATAAATATGGCAGTTTCAAAGTGGCTCATGCGAAAGACTTTTGCTGACGCAAGTGCTAAGGCCGAGCAGATAAAGATTGCAACACAGAGTAAGAATGAAAAAAATGCCGGACTTTTTACTCCTACTCAGGAAAAACTCCGCCAAGAATTGGGGTTGCAAGATAGGCAGAAGGCCGCCTTACAATCCAATTCTGCATCTTGTGACTGCCGTCGAAGAATGACTCTTATTAGAGCTTCTCGTTCGAGAATACCTTTAAAAATAATAAACTTATCTAGTTAGTCGCTTAGGCGTAAGTAAGTCCAAGATTGTCTTGCATACGACGCAATTGGACTATGAGGCTTGATTCATTGAGTTGAACTTGATCGTAAGTAATCAGATCTCCCACCTTGAGCGCCTTTTGAACAACTGCTCCTTGGATCAGTCCAATTGGTACGAAATTATCTCGACGGGCATCCTTCGCAAGATCTGAATATCCACGCACTGTATATCCACCGATGCCATCAATTACATCTCCCGGGTTCATATCTTTCTTTGCCATGGTGCAAACTTCTGCTTGCAGATTTGGAGCGAAAAGCGATGACTCGCGATCTAGCACGGCCCGCGCAATTGAAAGTGGCGCTTCAACTGAGGCTAAGTGAAATGGACGATAGAGCGCGAAGTAAGGCCCTTTCCCCATACCGAGGTAGGAGAGTTCATGGTTAATATAAGGCGCGTCTGCCCGCACAATAACGAAAACACCTGGGGCGACATCGCCTGTGCAATAGTCAACCACGCCTGGACGATCGAGAACGCCACCGTCCTTCTGGAGTGAAAAAACATCTTGCAGTGTCTTCACCGTTGCTTCTGGACCATACATACCGCGTTTGGAAAGTTCCAGACCAGTTGTGTTAGCAAGCGCCGCCATTTCGATCATGGTCTTTGATCCATCAGTAAAAGAGCAGAGCATCTTCGGATTCATTTGCTTCGAAATCGCGCGGTCCTTGACACTATCCGGCGTACTTAACGGTTCAAATGGATTGTTTTTGCCTTTGCCCGCTGCAACGATTTCGAATTGGAGATCGCGCGCAAAATCAACGAGAACCTTTGCCTCAACTGGCTCATCTCCATGGCAAACCGTGTACACGGCCCCACCAAGTTGCGCAGTCTTATGGAGAAGTGGTCCGATCGTGACATCCATCTCCACATTTAGTACAGCGACATCTCTTTTAGCCAATAGACAGGAATAAGTCACTCGCGCGCCAATATCTGGCACACCCGTAGCCTCAACAACTACATCGAACGGCAATTCTGCAATGAATTCAGTGGTGGTTGTGCCCGTTGCTTTGCCCGCTTCGAGGGCATCGGTGATTACTTTTGGGTCAGTGCTTATCACTACATCTTTGATGCCGATGTCATTATAAAGACTACGAATTCTGTCCGCATCAATGTCAATGACGAGCACCAGTGAGAGACCAGGCATGCGCGCCACTTGTCCACCAAAACCGCGGCCCATTTGCCCTGCACCAACAATTGCAACCCGTACATCTCGCCCTAAAGTTTTTGCATGATCCAATAATCTTTGTGAGTATGCCATCTTGCCAACACTCGATTCATAATTAGTTTTGCGCGATTACCCTAATTCTATCCCCGACTTTAATCATCGGCAATTCGCGAAGTTCCACATTTACATCTCCTGGAAGTTCGGCTTCAGTCAAACCGTTTGCCTTAAGATCTAAGTGACCAAGGTTTAACAAATTTTCACTTGCGACTGAGCCGACAGCCAGCACAGTGAATTCTTCAGCGTTGATTGCAATGATATCTCCGACGCTAGGCGCACGATTGTGATTATCAACTCTGTGCAAAATGGAAAATTCATGTAGCTCTTCAGGCGCATTTTCTCCAAAGAAAACCAGAATCCCCTGCTCCCTGAAATCAGCAACGAGGGCTCCAACAGCAGTAACTGTGGATGAATAAACAACTTCTTCTTTCAAGTAATTCAGATCTCCGTGATTTGATCAGCTTTTACGCCAGATACAAATAATTCCTTCGTAATGAACATCGCGAGAGGTCCGGCCGGGCTGGTAGCGTGAATGTCTACTGTGAGAACTTTTTTCATTGGATAGACCCCAACACGCGCAGTGCCACCACAGTCAATTACCGCAACTGCAATCTTGTCGAAGGGAACACTGCTCTTAAAGCCATCGAAGGGAGTTCCCCCGGTCATATCTGCAATCTTTTGAGCGATCGGATGAATTCCGCCACCAGTTACCGAATAAATATATGGCTTGTCGTCGGTCGGAGTAACGGTTAGCGGGCCACCCCAACCACCTCTACCGGCAACAATTTGTACGCTCTTGTAATTTCCCATTGCAAATGACTCCTAGTTCTGGGCGAAATTCGCCTAATTTTGGTGAGTATTACAGCACATTCTTCTTCCACGCACGAGTGCGGGGATATGACTCCCCGCACTCCTGCGTACTCTTTCTAGATTTACTTGCTCGTGCTGTAGAGACCGAAGGATGCGAAATACGCAATCACAACAGAAAGTGGGCCTGTGATAACACGTGAGAAGAGAACGGCAGGTACGCCAATTTCTACAGTCTCAGGCTCAGCTTCTCCGAGTGCAAGTCCTACCGGAATGAAGTCGCAACCCACCTGAGGGTTGATCGCGAACAAGGCAGGCAAGGAATACTGCGCTGGAATATTTCCCTTACCGATTTCTACACCCAAAAGGGTTCCAACGATTTGCGCGATTACTGCACCAGGTCCAAGAAGTGGAGAGAGAATTGGAATCGCACAAACGATTGAGATAAGTAGGAGTCCAGGCAATGAGGAAGCAGAGCCCTTAAGTCCTTTTGCAATCCAGTCGCCAATACCGGTTGTTAGAATCAAACCGATAATGAACGAAATGAACGCCATAAATGGAATGACGTTTCGGATTACCGTGTCAACAGAGTCACGGCCTGCTTGGTACAAAGTACCAACCACACCACC
>JAYVUF010000268.1:0-2848 GCA_043788135.1 Actinomycetes bacterium | reverse complement strand
GCAACGAATCCCCTTGAAGATGGCTCTCTTGAGAGTTACGACGTGCATGCAGTACCGCTTACTTCGTTGACAGTTGCGGCGCTATCGGCACTTACTCTCTCACGAAAGGAAGCTGAACGCTCCAAAAATATGTTTGCCCTTGGACTGCTTTCTTGGTTGTATCACCGACCAACTGAGGCGACTGAAAATTTCTTAAAAGCAAAGTTCAGCAAGAAACCAGATATTCTCGAAGCAAATCTAGTTGCTTACCGCACTGGTTGGAACTTCGGGGAGACTACCGAGGGCTTTACAGCATCGTACGAGATTGCTCCCGCGAAAATGCCTCCTGGGCGATACCGCAATATCACCGGAAATATCGCAATGGCGCAGGGCCTGATTGCCGCCTCACAAAAAAGTGGATTGAAATTGTTCCTGGGTTCGTATCCCATTACTCCTGCGTCAGATGTACTGCATGAACTCTCTAAACATAAGAAATTTGGGGTAATTACTTTTCAGGCAGAAGATGAAATTGCCGCAGTAGGTTCAGCGCTTGGCGCTTCCTACGGTGGCGCACTTGGAATCACATCAACATCAGGTCCCGGAGTAGCGCTAAAAGCCGAAATGATCGGACTTGCCGTGATGCTGGAACTTCCCCTAATTATTATTGATGTTCAACGTGGCGGCCCCTCGACAGGCTTGCCGACTAAAACGGAGCAGGCAGATCTTTTGCAAGCAATGTTTGGTCGCAATGGAGAATCCCCCGTTGCAGTTATCGCTCCTTCTCATCCAAGTGATTGCTTCACTATGGCGTTAGAGGCAGTCCGCATCACAACCACCTATCGCGTGCCCGTCTTTATTCTCTCTGATGGGTATATCGCAAATGGTTCAGAACCTTGGAAGATTCCCGACATTGCGGAAATTCCAAACTTGCAGATCGAGTTTGCCAAAACTCAAGAGAATTTTCTTCCCTATTTAAGAGATCCTCAAACACTTGCGCGACCGTGGGCTATTCCTGGCACCAAAGGAATTGAACACCGCATTGGGGGTGTAGAAAAGGCGGATAAAACTGGCGAGATTTCATATGACCCAGCTAATCACGATCTCATGGTCCGGGCGCGTGCTGCGAAAGTCGCTGGAATTAAAGTTCCGGATTTAGTGGTTGATGATCCAACGGGTGAAGCAGAAGTTCTCCTTCTAGGTTGGGGCTCGACATACGGACCAATCGCATCCGCCGTCGATACTCTGCGCCAAAACGGAGAGCATGTGGCTCAGGCACATTTGCGTTATATAAATCCTTTCCCCAAGAATTTGGGAGAAGTTTTGCGCAAATATCCAAAAGTAATTGTCCCGGAAATGAATTTAGGTCAGTTAGCGTTGTTGCTACGCGCAGAATTCCTGAAAGATGTAATCGGATACAACGTCGTTCGTGGATTACCGTTCACAACAAGCGAAATAGTTGAAGCCACCCTGGAGGTTCTCAATGCCTGATCTAGCCCTAACGAAAAAGGACTTCACATCAGACCAAGAGGTTCGTTGGTGTCCAGGTTGTGGCGATTATTCGATTCTCTCGACAATGCAAGCGTATTTGCCCGAGCTCGGCGTTCCGCGTGAAAATATTGTCTTCATATCTGGCATTGGTTGTTCATCGCGTTTTCCTTACTACCTCAATACTTTTGGAATGCACTCGATCCATGGCCGTGCTCCAACAATCGCTTCGGGGCTGGCAATTTCACGCCCCGACCTAACGATTTTTGTTATTACCGGTGACGGAGATTCACTTTCCATCGGCGGAAACCACCTAATTCATGCCTTGCGTCGCAATGTTAATTTGAAAATTCTCCTTTTTAACAATCGAATTTATGGATTAACCAAAGGCCAGTACTCACCAACCAGCGAGCAGGGGAAGGTTACAAAGTCCACGCCGATGGGATCTTTGGACACACCTTTCAACCCAATCTCTTTGGCAATCGGAGCCGAAGCTAGCTTTGTTGCGCGAACTGTTGATAACGATCGAAAGCACCTGACAGAAACATTGAGAGCGGCAAGCGCCCACAAAGGTTCTGCTCTGGTAGAGATCTACCAGAACTGCCCGATCTTCAATGATGGTGCCTTCGATATCATCACAGATTCCGACACTAAAGAAGCCGCCCTCTTGAAAATGATTCAGGGTCAGGCGATAAAATCTTCCACTCATGGGTTAGTGCATTCAGGGGCTTCGCTTAAAGTTGTCGAACTTGGCAGCGTTGATGAATCCGAACTCGTAGTTCATGATGCTCATAACTCAGATCCTGCTTACGCCTTTGCTCTTTCGCGCGTTTCAGGCTCCGATTTGAGCCACGTTCCGGTAGGCGTATTTCGTGATGTTGCCCGGGAAGATTACGGCACAATGGTGAACCAACAAATTGCCGAGGTTATTGCAAAACAAGGTGCAGGAGATCTTGCGACGCTACTTACTTCTGGAGATAGTTGGGTGGTGGATTAACCCTTTTTTGACTGAATAATTCGAGTAGTCCATTCACGATAAGCATCTGATAATTGGGGAACCGTCAGGATTTCCTCAATGCGTGATCTCTCACCGCCTTTTGCATCATATAAATCGCGAATCGTAATTCCGTGAGTCGGCTTAGTTAGAATCTCGATTTCGTCTTCTGCACCGATGTCTCCTTCTTCAATAATCCGCAAATATGAGCCAGGTCGACCTGCTTCCATAAATTCCTTAATTAGGGTTGGCCGATCCCAAAATCCGGCAAATACCCTGCAGGGGATGCGGGGCTGTGACACTTCCAAGAGAGATGTACCAATTTTCCATCGCTCGCCAATTACGGAATTCGTTACATCGATTCCGACGGTGGTGAGATTCTCGCCAAAC
>JAYVUF010000267.1:0-2331 GCA_043788135.1 Actinomycetes bacterium | reverse complement strand
CCGATCTCCAAGATTTCGAACCCCGAAGGTCGTGAGCAGGGCGATAGCGCGAGACTCATCCCCTAGATCATATTCTTCATTCCATCTTCCCAAAATTGCGTAGGCGGCTGTAAGCACAACATCGCGAACCAATTCATCACCTGGAATTTCCTCCGCTAGAACTGCGCTGCAAAAGCCAAGTCGTGGTCGAAGTTCAAATAAATCAACTTTACCCATCACACTTCCCAATATTTCCACTTGACCAAAGGTGGGAAAGTTCATTGCAGCCATTAATCGCAGTAGCGTGGATTTGCCCGCGCCGTTCGGTCCAAGAATCACCCAACGTTCGCCTTCACGGACTTTAAAATTTAACGGCCCTAGAATCACATGATCATCTCGACGAACGGAGATATCCGTCAGCGAAAGTACCGTCCGGGCGCTCATAAGAATGCACAAGATACTGCATCGCTGAAGAGATCGCCGCCGTCAGAGCTTCCACGATAACCTGAGCACATGCAGAAGAAGGAGTTCACGGGACTCATTCTCCTTACCGGTGAGGATGCGCCGGGAATAACTGAATCGCTTTTCACCGTCCTCTCCCCGTTTGCAATTGTGGTCCGCGATATCGAGCAAATTGTGGTTCGAGGACGCCTAATTCTCACTATTCTCATTTCTCTGAATAAAGCGCATGCCCAAGCCCTTCAAGCAGACCTTGAGTCAAGTCAAGAAAAGATGGGCGTTGACATTGCAATAGATTTTTCCGAAGAACCCGTCGCTTCGTCCTTTGTTAGCCGTGCACTACTCCATGTAACAGTAATTGGAGAATCGCTCAGACCGCTTGCCCTCGCAGAAATAACTGGACGGATTTCAGGTACGGGAGCCAATATTGAGCGTATCTACAAGACAGCGGACGAAACGATCACAGCTCTCGAATTTGTGGTCAGTGGTTCCTCTCAAAAGGAGCTTCGATCCTCTCTCGCACAAATTTCACCCGAACTTGAAGTAGATGTCGCAGTTCAATCAAGTGGCGTATCGCGCTCGGCGCGCAAATTAATTGTGATGGATGTTGATTCCACTCTCATACAGCAAGAAGTGATTGATCTACTCGCAGCAATGGCAGGCGTTGGCACAAAAGTTAAAGAGATAACAGATTCCGCGATGCGCGGAGAGTTGGATTTTGAGGCCTCCTTAAGAGCCCGCGTGAGCCTTCTCAAAGGGTTGCCAGCAACGGCCATTAACGAAGTTCAGAGGCAAATTCTGCTGACTTCAGGTGCCCGCACTTTGATCAGAACTTTGCACGAGTTGGGTCACGCTGTCGGTGTGGTGAGCGGCGGATTCGTAAATGTCATCGAGCCTCTTCTCCAAGAGTTAGGAATCCGACACTTAAGAGCGAATCAACTGGAGATCGTTGATGGGGTCATTACAGGAAACTTAATTGGACCCATTATTGATAGAGCTGCTAAAGCGCAAGCACTGAGGGATTTTGCATCCGAAGTTGGCGTCACAATGGATCAGACCATCGCCGTTGGTGATGGGGCAAACGATCTCGACATGATTGCGCAGGCTGGCTTGGGAGTTGCATTCAATGCTAAACCTGCGGTTCGCGCTGCTGCTGATAGCGCTTTATCCCATCCCCACTTAGATAATTTGCTTTACTTTATGGGTATACCTCGACAAGATTTCAAAATTGTGGCTGATTAAAACCCTTACAAGCGACAAGCGTGAATATCAGTTACCAATATCCCCCGTGCACCTAAAGACCAGAGCGAATCCATCACCTGATTTGTTTCTTTTCTTAGAACCATTGCTCGAACCGCTACCCAGTCAGATTTTTGAAGTGGCGAGATCGTCGGAGATTCCAATCCAGGAGTGATGGCGCATGCTTGCGTCACAAGAGCAGTTCGCACATCGTAATCAAGGAGAACATATCGCCGAGCGGTAATCACCCCTTGTAATCGCCTCAAGAGAATTTCGAGTCCTTCTGGAATCGTTGAACTTTTGCGCTGAATTAGAACCGCTTCACTTGTAAGAATTGCTTCGCCAAAAATTTTTAGCCCAGCTTGCCTAAGAGTATTTCCAGTGCTTACGACATCTGCAATAAAATCTGCAACGCCTAGACGAACACTGCTCTCAACTGCGCCATCGAGGCGCACAACAGTCGCATCCACTCCGGCTTGCTTGAGATAATTTTTCTACCAATCCGGGATATGCAGTTGCCACTCTCTTTCCGTTAAGGTTTGAAAGGGTCCACTGGCCCTTCTCGGGTCCTGCAAACCTAAAAGTGGAGCGCCCAAAATCGAGTTCCAGTACTTCCTCCGCTTGCGCCCCAGAATCGATAAGCAAATCTCTACC
>JAYVUF010000266.1:0-3494 GCA_043788135.1 Actinomycetes bacterium | reverse complement strand
CAGGTTCGGGAATCAGGCCATCGCAATATTTCTCAATCATGGCAATTAAGCGCGAAGCCAGGTTTCCGAAATCATTTGCCAATTCCGAGGTGTAGCGAGCTGCCATATCCTCCCAAGAGAATGAACCGTCACTTCCAAAAGGAATTGCGCGCAAGAAGTAATACCTAAAAGCGTCCACTCCAAAATGATCGGTAATATCCGAAGGTGCGATTCCAGTGAGCTTTGATTTACTCATCTTTTCACCGCCGACGAGTAGCCAGCCGTGAGCAAAAACCTTCTTTGGTAAAGGCAACTGCGCCGCCATCAACATTGCCGGCCAAATGACCGCATGAAAGCGCAGGATATCTTTACCTACCAGATGCACATCTACAGGCCATACCTCTGCAAATTTCTTACCACCCTGCGAATCTGTAGGGTCGCCCCATCCGACAGCTGTCACATAATTGAGCAGCGCATCAAACCACACATAAATTACCTGCTTGGTATCCCACGAAACTGGAATTCCCCAATCAAAGGTGGAGCGAGATATCGAGAGATCCTTCACTCCACTTTCCAGAAATGCGATAACTTCATTGCGAGCGCTTTCGGGCTCACATGCCTCAGGGTGATCCTTGTAGTGTTGCAATAATTGCGGAACAAAGGCGCTCAAGCGAAAGAACCAGTTTTCCTCACTCACTGTTTCCGTCAGAGTTCCATGTGTTCTGCAGCGGCCATCATCTAAATCACCAGGTAATTTAAATTCCTCACAACCGATGCAGTATTGACCTTCGTATTTGCCAGAATAAATATGTCCTGCATCCCTCAAGCCAGATAGAAAGCGTTGAACGCGCTCCATATGTCTAGGCTCAGTAGTTCGGATGAAGTCATCGTAAGCGATATTGAGCTTTTCCCAGTTGGGCTTCCAAGCGCTTTGAACCAGGCGATCACACCACTCTTGGGGTGAGGCCCCATTTTGATTGGCGGTATTCAATACTTTTTGGCCATGCTCATCGGTTCCAGTCAAAAACCAGACCGCCTCACCCTTTTGGCGATGCCAGCGAGTGAGAACATCTCCAGCCACGGTTGTGTAGGCATGCCCAATATGCGGGGCATCATTGACATAGTAAATAGGCGTCGTCAGGTAAAAGGATTTCTCTGCGGCGCTCATTAGATAATCTTATCTTTCCACGGCTTTGCTACCGACCATGGCATCAAAGACCATGCGCTTAGGCAAATTAAGTTCTTTGGCGACCGTTGCTATTGCATCTTTACGCAGCTCTCCAGCCTCTTCGTGAGCGCGAACTTTTGAGACTAATTCGCTACTCGTATAATCTAGGTTGGAGGTATCAATCCCCTCTAAAACAACTGTGATCTCACCTAAAATTTTGCGCCCAGATGTCCATTCAATCAACTCTGTAATCGTCCCACGAATCGTCTCCTCATAAGTCTTTGTCATCTCGCGACAGATAGCAGCGCGGCGATTTGACCCCAAACTTAACAGCGCATCAGCGAGTGACTCTTCTAGTCGATGTGGGGCTTCAAAAAAAATAATGGTTCGCTCCTCATTTGCCAATTTTTCATACCAACTCTGGCGAGTACCAGAAGTGCGGGGAGAAAATCCTTCGAAGCAGAATCGATCGGTTGAGAAACCAGAGAGAAGAAGTGCAGTAGTCACTGCACTGGGTCCAGGAAGGACTTGAATTGGGACTCCATTATCAATCGCCACTCTGATCAGTCGATATCCAGGATCACTGACTCCCGGAGCCCCGGCATCGCTAATGACCAGTAGATCTTCTCCACTTAGAAGAATTTCAGTGAGTTGATCAATTCTCTGCAACTCATTGCCTTCGAAGTAGGAGATGACCTTGCCGGTGTAGCGAATACCAAGATCATTGGTTAAACGATTGAGCTTTCTAGAATCCTCCGCCGCTATATAGGGCACTCTTTCTAAAGCCTCTTGCAATCGATTAGAGGCATCCGCAGCATTGCCGAGGGGTCCGCAGGCAAGAATCAGCATGATGCAATTCTCGCAGGCTTTACACTTCATTTATGACGGTGCTCAGGGTGGGGCGAGAGCTGACTTGGGGGCGCACTCGAGATCGACTTACGGTCGGCGGACTGGCACTAACTGCACTCATATTTCGTATCTGGCACCTCGGATACCCCAAAGGGTTCGTCTTTGATGAGGTCTACTACGCCCAAAATGCCAATTCCCTTCTCCACCACGGGGTGGAGCTCGATCCAAAGAACGGTTCCGCCGAATTTATTGTGCATCCCCCAGTTGGCAAATGGATGATCGCCGCTGGAATCAAACTCTTTGGCTATCACGAATTTGGTTGGCGAATCAGTGCGGCCCTGGTAGGCACTGCATCAATCGTGATGGTTTATTACCTTTCAAAGCGATTATTTAATAATTACTTCCTCTCCCTGAGTGCCGGAATACTTATGTGCGCCGATGGTTTGAATTTGGTGATGTCCAGAACTGCTCTACTCGATATCTTTTTGATGTTCTTCACCTTGCTCAGCTTGCTTTTTATCTTGCGAAGTCAGCATTACGCAGCGGGAATTTCACTTGGATTTGCAGCAGCTACTAAGTGGAGCGGGGTTTATTACATATTGGCTTACCTCGCTTTCACGCTTTACGTCGATTATCGTCACAATCGAGCCCTCGAGTTGGAAGCTCCACTTACAACCACAATCCGTGAAAAAGTGCTCAAAAGGGTTATGCAATACATCCTGCTGCCAGCGGCGATTTATCTACTCAGTTGGACTGGTTGGTTATTAAATACTTCGGGATACGATCGAAATTGGGCTAAATCGCAACCTCATGGTTTATTTAATTTCATTCCGAGACCCTTGCGATCGCTCTGGCACTATCACGCGGAGATGTGGAACTTTCATACCACTCTCACTACCTCTCATCCGTATCAAGCCAACCCATGGAGTTGGCTGATCATGGGTCGTCCCACGAGTTTTTATTACCAAACGCCAAAAAATTGTGGGGCGCGCGCCTGCGCCCAGGAAGTGCTGGCACTAGGAACTCCGTTTCTATGGTGGTCAGGAGTAGTCGCGATAGCAATCACCTTTGGGTACTGGATTTCTCGGCGAGAGTGGCAGAGTGGAATTTTGTTACTCAGTGTTGGAGCAGGTTATCTGCCTTGGTTTAACTGGCAGAAACGAACTGTATTTAATTTTTACACCATCGCCTTTGAACCATTTGTTATCTTGATAATCGTTTACGTGCTATCAAAACTTTTAGAGCCAATCGAGGAAGGTCGGGCCGCTCCACTGCGCAAATATATGAGTTACGTGTATCTCGCAGTTATCGTTTTAAATTTTCTTTACTTTTTACCACTTTATCTAGGGGGGGTTATCACTTATAGCCATTGGAGTTCACTTATGTGGCTCCAGAGTTGGATTTAGCGCCTGGCTTTATTGCTTATTTTTATTGGTTTGAGGCCCAATTGCGCCGCGCCGCTTGCTCTGCCAACTCTTGATCAAATAGCTCATCACGT